>CAZIIC010000022.1:2811-12555 GCA_964539195.1 uncultured Candidatus Saccharibacteria bacterium | reverse complement strand
CCACCTCCACCACCAGATCGGCATGGGGTATTACAGTTACTACCCGCTCCACCAGCATATCCACTATCATTACTTGTTCCTCCTGTACCTGCTGTTGGTGCACCACCTCCACCATTACCACCAGCAAGTCCATTTGAATTTGAGTATCCACCTGCACCACCACCTCCTCCACCATTTGCTGTTAAACTGCTGAATATTGAGTCACCACCGTTAGTTCCCCTAACACCTCCCGCACTTGTACCACCAACACCACCAGCTCCTATTGTCACGGATGTAGCTGTTGAAACGAGCAATGACGAGTTATATTCAACCTTTCCACCACCACCTCCTGCCCCATTTCCCGCAGAGCTTGAACCACCGCCTCCTCCTCCACCACCTCCTACAACCAATGCTTGAACATTCATAGCGACAGATGGCGTGAATGTTCCATTTGATGTAAATGAATGAGCAGCATATCCAGTTGGATAGGTAACTGTCCCACCTGTTGCAAGCGTTGCAGGTGAATAAGCTAACGATCCAGAATCGACAGCATTACCAGCAGATACTGTATGTTGATGAGTATCCGATCCGCCACCACCGCCATACGAAGCAGATGCCAACGGGAATTTACTATCAACTTCACTAACAATATCCCAACCCGGAATAGAGCTTGACTGACTTAAGCTAATAGAATCAGCTTCTAACTCAACACTACTTTTAGAACATAGTACCCAGTTCATATACGCGGGAAGAACACTAGTGTTATTATCCACAGTAGCAGAACCAGTATGACTATGAGAAGCAGTAACAGCATTCACAGATCCTCCACTTACCCCATATGTATAGCCACCGGAATAGTTACTCAAATTACAGCTTACAGTATGAGAGCTTACAGATGAGCCTCCAGTCAGGCCATATGATGACGCCCCTCTTAAGAACCTCCCATCAGCAGCACTGACACGTGTCCATCCGACTGGACAGCTAGATTGATACCAAGTAATTAAGTTCCCGGACCAGGTTAATTGCCCACTTATTGCAGAACCATTGCCGTAATACATAAATATCATTTTGCCTCCGTTTGGCAAACTTGGTATTCTTACCCAAATTGAAGTTTGAGCAGTATTACAACCATTTTCAATCCAGTAACTTAATGAAGTAGTATCATCTTCATCAACAAATCTAATATCATCACAATCATTTTGAATCTTTCCCTCTAAAATCAAGGCAGCAGTATCGACAGTTAACAATATATCGTAATTAGTAACCGTAGAACCCGAATAATCCACCTGCACTATTTTTCTATATTCCCATGAATTATTAAACCATGACGAAACAGGAGTCTGATTCTTTGTGAATAGGTAAACAAGAGGAAGACCAATCGTGAGGATGACAAAGGAAGCTATTAAAATAGCTCTACCAATCTTACCTTCAAATAGCCTAAAATTTAGGCCTTTTTTCTTTCGAGCAGTTACATCCATCAATACTGAAATATTATTGGAATAGTAAGGATAAGTCAATTAACCGATAGACTTACTCAATACCCATTTTCTTTTTGGCAAATTCGCTGAGGTTACCTCTTCTTAACCAATCTCTCTCTGTTTTTGCAAGGTGAGATTTTCTAAGTCTAAGATTTTCAGGTGTTATTTCTAAAATTTCATCTTCGTTTAAGAATGCTAGGGCAAATTCAAGGGTTAATCCTTGGTATTGCTTCAAACTTACCTGTGTTACTTCAGCTTGGTTCATTCTAACACTTGTTTTATGTCTTTCTTTTGTTGGGTTTGCATCAAGATCTTCATCATACTTGTTCATACCAATAATCATACCTTCGTATACTTTATCAGCTGGTTTACAAAACAGAATTCCTCTCTCTTGAATCATGTTAAGAGCATATGCTCTTGCTTCACCTGCATCGGTTGAGATAATTACACCTTTTCTATAAATATCTCCATCATCGACTTTCTTTACATATTCAGAGAACGCACTACTCAATACTACATTACCTTTAGTCTGAGTAATTAATTCGTTTCTAAGACCAAATAATTTTCTTGTTAGTATTTTATATTCAAATTTTGTATGTCCACCAATACTCCTCATATCAACCATCTGACCGTTTCTGTTGCTTAACTCTTGGGTTACTGCACTTAGATATGCCTCTGGAGTTTCAATGAATAGTTGTTCTAATGGCTCCATAACAACACCATCAATAGTTTGAAGAACTACTTGAGGTTTTCTAACTTGGAATTCATATCCTTCTCTTCTTAATGTTTCAATCAAGATTGATAATTGAAGCTCTCCTCTACCAGCAACAATATATGATCCACCATCACCTGGTTTAATTTCCAAAGTCACATTATTTTCTGCTTCTTGATCTAATCTTTTCTGAAGAAGAGATGCCGTTACAAACTTACCTTCTTTGCCAACAAGTGGTGAAGTGTTTGCTTCAAACTTTATATATACAGAAGGAGGAGAAATCTTTAGAGCTGGCATTGCTTCAATCTTTGATGGATCACATAATGTTCCACCGATTGCTTTTGAATCAATACCTGCAATAGCCACAATTTCACCAGCATTTGCACTAGTAATGTCTTCCCATCCTAATCCTTCTCTTACAAGAAGTCTCTTAATCTTTCCTCTAACAATCTGAGCTTTTTCGCTATCATCGACTACTAATGCTACTGAGTCATTAACTTTAAGTGATCCTCTATTGATAGAACCAATTAAGTATCTTCCGTTATGTGGATCATATTCCATAGCATTAACCTGCATTTGGAAAGGCCCCTCTTCAATAGCATCGTCTTCAGGAATATATTCTAAGATAGTATCTAGAAGTGGAGTTATATCTCCAGTTGTACTGTTTGCAACAGTCAAATCTCCTTCAGGTAGTTCCAAAAATACTTTTCCTTCTCTTCCAATAGCGTAAAGAATTGGGAAATCTAATTGATCGTCAGTTGTTGCTAAATCTAAGAATAGATTTTGAACTTCATCAATAGCTGCTTTTACGTTTGCTAATTTCTTATCAATCTTATTTATCAAAACAATTGGCTTTAGTTTTAATTCTAATCCTCTTTTAAGAACTGCTTTTGTTTGTGGCATAACTCCTTCTTGAGCATCAACCAACAAAATACATCCTTGAGCCATATTCAAAGTTCTTTCAACTTCACCACCGAAATCAGCATGTCCTGGGGTATCGATTACATTAATCTTAAATCCCTTATATCTAACAGAAATATTCTTTGCAAGAATTGTAATACCCTTCTCTCTTTCTAAATCGTTTGAATCAAGAATTTGGTTCTGGGTCATCTCATCTTGGTTATCCCTAAACAGATGACATTGTTTCATTATCGCATCTACCAAAGTTGTTTTACCGTGGTCTACGTGCGCAATAATAGCTACATTTCTTATATTTTGTTTCTTTAATGGAGAAATCATAATAGATGGCTATTATACCACGACTATTTGGATTTAGTATACAGGTATTTATATTTCAACCTTATACTTAATGATCACTTTTAAAGTCAGATTCAAAGCCACGAGATATTAGCTGCTCACGTAAAGTATCGTTATACAATGCAGCACTCATCATAAAGGCGTGCATTTCCATGGATCTATACGCATAAGGTTCTTTTGTATTCGGTATAAATACAGATCCATCACTACTTACAAACCCAACTCCAAATCTATATTCAATACCTAATCTCTGGCAGAAATTTATTAATAATTCAGGATTCTCAATATGAGCCGTATGAATTAGTTCGTGTACGGAAGCCATCGAGTGAACTTTATCAATTGGAACAAGTATGTCGGTTCCTTCAAAATTAAAGGTAATAGGATCATCATCCTTTGGGACATAGTGATAAAGACTAACTATGTGTTTACCCGGAATTTCATAAGAATGTTCGTGTACTCCAATTGTATTATTATCACCATCTCCATACATCCTAATCTCTACCTCGTTTTGAATCGGATAATTAAGTTGATTGTAAAAGTCTTCAATACCTTTTACAAAATACGAAAGCTCTTGATAGGTCATTAACTCATTTATTCCGCCTACTTCATCATAGACAGGAAAAACTATATTTAACCCGTATGTTTCTTTCATTCTATAAACCATCTCCTGATGTTCAACAGGAAGTTCTTCTATACTCCTGCTCACAACCTCATGAGCGTAATACATATCAGACTTTACATCAGTGATCATTTCTACCCCATCAGCGCAATGCTCATAATCCTCAATTCCAAACTTTGATATATCAAAATGCGTATGAGCGGTTCTACTAGACACTCGAACAGAGCTAAGCGCCGCTAACATTAACATTGTATAGGACATTGCTTTTCCTAACTTATTTCTCATAGGTTGAGATTATATAGCACACTTACAATATTCAGTAGAATTTCACCCTCCCTAGCTATAATTCATCAATATCAATCAAGGCATTAACATCATCTTCGATAGAATCAAATTCTATAACTTCTGTTATATCCTGCTCCATATTAAAAGTAAGATCTTGCTCTAAACTAATGACATTGTTAATGGAACTCTCATACGAATTAACGTAGATAATAGTAGAAAAGAATAGTACAAGCGATAGAGTAAATGCCGAGTATACGAATATATTGAAATAGGTGTTTTTCCTTATAATACTATTAAAAATCCTATCGCTTACTTTACTTTCATCTACCCTATTCTCTTTAGAGATATTATCTTTTATATATTTTATAAACTCTTTATCCATAATCCTTTTAATTTCTTTATTAACCTATTATTCCTAACTTTTACATTATTTTTAGAAATATCTAATTCTTTAGATATCTGAATATTATTTAAATTATCAACATATTTATACTTAAATAGTTTCTTATCACTTTCCCCTAACTCTTTTACCAATTCCTTAATTATCGGGGTCATATCTCTTCTTTTATTGCTCTCACTCTGCCAATAGCTTTCTTCAAAGTCATCCCAACTAAGAAGCTTGTACTCTATTTTATATTTCTTTCTTAAATAATCTCTAAGTTTATTTCTTGCAATACCAAAAATATACTTTTCTATCTTTACATCATCTAAATTATTAATTTTATATATTGACTCAAATACTTCAGAAGTCAGATCTTCAACATCTGCAACCCCATTTACTCTTTTAAAAAAGTATCTAAAAACTCTTTTAAAGTTTTCTTTATATATTTGCGTAAATTGTTCTTTATTCATTACTCAAGATTACCAAAATCTGCGAAATCTGAATCACTATTCAAACTTTTAAGGTCAGTATCAATTTCTGAAATAACTTTGGCTATTTCTTCTTCTGTCTGATTATTTTCAGCTTCTTGGTCAAGTTTACTTTTCTCACTACTCTCTATCTGATCTAAATCGTCCAGTGATCCGAAATCTTCTTCACTAACTTGATCTTGATCTATTACCTTAAGAACTGTTTCAACATCATTTGTACTAGTTTGAATATCATCTGACCTTTTGGAAGAGATATAAATATATCCACTGGCCAATATGAGTACTATTGTTGCGATTATTACGGCAGTTTTCATAATTATTATTTATTTCTAATTTGTGTAATTATTGATTTGAGCTCAGGTTTTAACTGGTCATTAATAATTACTCTAATCTCTAAACTAGCTTCTCTTGCTTTTAATAAGTGAGATTTAGCTTCTTGTACTTTTAATTTGAAATCTCCCTCACTATTTCCACATACATATGTTTGAGCTTGTTTTAGTGAATCAATAAATTGAGTATATTCCGATACAAATTCTTTCTTTAATTCCACTATTTGAGATAGATACTGTTTTAGTTTGGCTACATCAATATCCTTTGCTTCTAACTTTTTAACTAATTCTGTAACTTTCTCAGCTATTCTTTCATATCTTTGAATATGTCTTTGTTTGTTTGTATCGTACTTTGTTGTAATTACTGAGATTCTCTGAGTAATAAGTTCACATCTTTGTGCTACTTTCTCTTGTCTTGTTTGCGTTGTTGTTTCTTGAGCAAAAGTTGGCAAAGTGAAGCTAGTCATCAAAACGATAACCATTAATACTTTTAAAATACTATCTCTCATTTAAATACGAAATACTTAATTTATACATCTATATAGTCGTAGGGGGTTACAACCACACTATACAGTACCAAATTTAGACAAAAAATATACATAGAAGGTGTATAATCAGACTATGAATAGAGAACAAATAATGAAAGAGTTGATTAGATACGCTTATGAGAAAATGGAGAAGAATAACGCATATCCATTCTGCGCTTTTATCGTCAAAGACGGAGTAATAGTTTCTAAAGGATATAATTGGAGATCTACAAACTTTGGTGACAAGACAATGCATGGAGAAATGGAAGCTTTAAGTAAAGCAAACAAAGCACTAGTCTCAAAGCACTTAGTAGTACTAGATAAAGGGTACGAACTATATTCAACCTGTGAACCTTGTCTAGCTTGTTTTGATAGTGCACTTTGGGCAGATGTTAAAAAATTTGTATTTGCTGTTGACCATAACGACTTCCCAGAATACTTCCATGATCACGACTACAATATAGAAGATTACGAAAAAGAAAATCCCAATGAAATATCAGTAGACAGAAAAGTATTACATAAAGAAGGACTAGAGCTATTTAATAAAGCAAAAGAAAAATATGGATGGTAATAAAGAGAAGATAATTGAAGAGTTATTTATATTCGCAAAAGAGATTATGGATACCAAATCTCTCTATCCATATGTTGCATTTGTGGTAAAAGACGGTGTAATCATTTCAAGAGGATATAACAGTGAAAAAGAGACAAAAGACGTAACCCGACAAGGTGATGTTGACGCCATTAGAAACGCGCAAGAAGCACTAGATACTGGAGATTTAAATGGATACTCACTCTACTCTTTCTTTGAACCTACTATTTTGGGTTTTGATGTAGCACTATGGTCAGGAATTAAAGACTTCCATTGGTGTATAAACTCAAAATCTTTGCCTAAGCATTATCATAAAATGAATTACACACCACTTGATTACGCAAAAAAGCACTCTGATATTTCAATAGAAAACGGAATTAGAGAGCAAGAAGCACTAATGTATGTTGAGATTGCAACAGCCAACAAGTTTTACCCAAATAACTTGATATAATTCAAGATATCGTTATCTACCTTTTTCAACAGTTGATACTCCCTTTGGCAATATTGCCTCGAATGTAATTTGTGCACTTTCGCTTGCCGCAAATGTTGAGCTATATTCATAACTCTTAACAACTTCTGGACATGCCTTTACTGTTTTAACAGTAGTAGCCTCTAAGATTACACCTACCTTTTCTGGTAATGACTTTGATACAGCAACTCTTGGAGCTGCAACATAGCATGAATTTGGTAGATTTCCAGTGATACTATATTTCCAGCTATTTGCACCAGCATATGATGCTTTTAGTGTAAATCCATTACTTGTATATACTTTATCATCCTTTACTGTTGGATTTGGAGTTGCAACGTTAGTTTTGATACTTGTTGAATACTTAAGATTAAAGTTCGTTAGTTTAAATTCCTGAGGTGATTTTGTTGTGACTGAGAACTTTCGCAAATCTTTTGGACAACCAGTTACATAGTTCTGACCTCTGGTAAGTACAAGCTCAACCTTACTTTGATTAGTTCCTACTCTAGACACTGTAACACTTGGTGTATAACAAGAGCTTGTTTGGCCTTGTGTTAGATATGTCCAAACAGAGGAATTATTTAAAGGAGTAGTTGTAAAACCTGAATTAGTTATCGCTGTTTTATTAACTACTTTTGCCAAAGTACTTTCATAAACTACTGAAAAATATGTAACGCCTGATTTAGATGGAGTAAAAGTACCGGAAAGATTTAGTGCCTTTGTTGTTTTTTCTTTACATCTTTCAAGTGGCGTTAGTACAAGAGATATTTCAGAGTTAGCATCAGTTGTATTTGTCCTGGCGTATGCATTTAAACTTGTAGTCGGAGTAACCACAACAGTAGGTGTAACACATGCAGGTTGAATCCCTGTAACAGTATATTTCCAATATCCATTAGATGTTGCCCCTACTCTTTCCTTATATCTATTCCATGTATTTGCTACCCATTCTGTAGTTAATGTATATCCTTCAAGATTCTGTTTAGCAGTTGATCCAGCAGAGCTATCTGTAGATCCTAAATTATTAAGTTGATTAAACACAAAGTATCCTAATATTCCAACTAGTAGTACAGCAATAAAGCTAAATATTACTAATTTTTGATTTTTAACTTTTTTCATTCTTTAAGGGTATATATTAATATAATAAATATACTACTATACTTACAGTTGGAGTCAATCGGCCTAAAATTAATCTAAATTAAAAGCAGTTTTCCGCCCATATTTAGATAATCTTGGAATGTAACATGAATTTCATCGATTACTGATACCTGAACATTACTTTTCACATTACTTCCTTTTCTTTCTTTAAAAGTGTCAGTTGGTAATACGTATATAGAACCTACATTAGATTTTATATACTTTTCCCAATCTTTTGGAATAACGAGAATTGGTCCGTTTTCATCAGATTCTACACTTACCTTTTTACCTCTTAATTCTTTTGGAAGATCCTTGAAATTTAATAGTGCATACACACATGCTTCTTGATAGTTATCAGCGGCATATACTGAGTTACTATTGGTAAATTCATCATCCGAAGCAATATTATAAGTAAGACGAGGTTCTAAGACTTTTAGTCCTTGAATAGGAGAGCCGTGAAAATAGTACTTTCTATCATAACTTTGGAGTTTTTTTCAATATTGATTATATTCATAGGATTTTAATTACTCGACAATTGTAACAGGTTTTACATCGAATTTATCCCCTGTAAAAACCATTGAGACACAATCATCTTCATCCGGAGTATGCAATTCTAAACGCGAACCAAGAGAATCTCTGAACAGGAAAGAACTGAAGACATAATTGTTATCTGAGTCGTAATGATGAATAGCAAGCACATCCTTAAAGTCATCTTCGGGCTTATCATTCTCAATTACTTCCCAATCTACATTAATACCCTTTCGAGCAAGCCCGTCATCAAGATTATCAAAATCTAAGAATCTAGCGGAGTTTTGTTGAAAATATCCAACCATAGTTAAGAGATAATTATATAGACCATCAATCTGAAGTCTCTCTCTTATTTCTATAAAACGGTCTAAATCATTAAGTGGTACTTCACATTTATAGAGGTTATTAGCCACAGCCGGAAAAACTTCTCTCATCTGAGCAATAAAAACTTTTCTTCTATGTGATTCTGACTCACTCATTCTGTTAGATGCAATATTGGTATGTGGTTGTAATTTAAAGAATGGCATTAATATGACTGTTGAGTAAATTGAAGTACGTTTACTAATTTTGGTGGAGATAATGAGATCATCATTGAACCAAATCATCTCCGAATTAAGAGAATTATATCAGTTACAATACTTTTGATATAAACTTCTCTATTAAAGAATTTCTATACATAATTATAAGAACCCTTTTGGTTACTTATTTCTGATTAAATATTAGGATTTAAACTAAGCTGTTTTTAATCGAACCGGCAATTAAACTACAACTATTCAGGGAATGATCTCTCTCGTTTAAAATATCTTGCATTAGTTTGTTAATCCCATTCAACGAGGTATTTACTCCACGAATACTTTCAATCTTTTCTAAATTAGTAGGTTCACAAACACTATTTTCTAAACCATCAACATCTTCAAAGAATCCGAAAGGATATTTACCGTCCGTAAGTATATAATATGCAATAGCTGTAT
>CAZIIC010000022.1:0-2801 GCA_964539195.1 uncultured Candidatus Saccharibacteria bacterium | reverse complement strand
GTATAGGCCCACAGTTCATCTTCAACTGTCCATTTGTTTTTCTCAATTATAGTTTTAGGTGCGAATCCAGCTCTAAAGATTAAGTCATCACCATCTTGTTCTTCTATTTTTACCGCAGTTTCGAAATCAATTAATTTAGCCTTAGTTACCTCTTTTGTAGACATTATGTTTCGTGGTCCCAAATCTCTGATTACAAATCCCTGTTGATGTGTAAAATCTATTGGTTTTGCAATTGTCTCTATTAAAGACATTTTTTCCTCAAAATTCAGAGTCTCTAAAAACTTCTTATTCAATTGTTCGCCTGGAACTTTTTCCATTATTATAGATGGACGAACCCTACCTTCTTGTTCATGCAATGTGAAATCGACTAGCTTTACTATGTTTGGATGTCGTAATTTATTGAGAGTCCAAGCTTCATTCAACAGTTCCATCAATTTACCTTCAATATCATGTTCATAGGGATGCGGGCAATTATATATGTGGGGGGATTTCATCATTAATTGGTTACCTTCCTTATCTTCCGCTTCTTGCAGATCATGCCTCATCGTTGCAATTCCTCCACTTACTGTTTCGGGAATTCTATATATTCGGTCATCACCGGTATCGGACCTTTTTATTTGCCCATCTTTTAAAGTTGCATTAACGAGCTCTCCTGAATATGGTTTTGCATTAGCATCTAGCATTCCAAAAATATATCATTAATACAATAGTAATTCATTATTACAATTGTACTATTTAAGAAATGTTCTAGTATTGATAAGATAATTGTATTGAAAGAAACCTAAGAGTTTCTTTGACTCTAACTCACCTACCTTCTTTGACATTTGATTACAGTAAGTTTGATCACCTTCACAACCCCAAGTTATATTTGTATAGAAATAGAATTGTTGATCTGCGGTGTAACTATTTGTAAAAGGCCCAATTACTTCAAATGCTATTCCATCATTATATATCTTTGTCCCTTTAATCATCTCTCTTGAGACAACCGCCTTTGGTTTGCTTGTTTTAGTTAGATCTTGAAGAAATATTTGTCCGTTAAAATTATACGCAACAAAGCTTTTAGAAAGATAGACAAAATTAGTCAGAAATTGAAGGTCTTCCTTTTCAACCGTCAACAATATCTTGTCGGTAATTTCATATTCACAAGGCTCAACCAAAATCCCATCAATATTTTCGTATTCTGAAGTAACGAGAGATATTTTAGAATTATTTTTCTCTAAAGCAATACTTGCTATTCCTGAGGTTTCAAAGCTATCTTTAATTTCTTTTTCTGAGCATGTTCGTGTGGTAGTAACTGGATCATTATCGATTTCCGAAGAAACATTTTCATTTTGGGAGTCATTGTTTACCGATACATCGTTCTTCTCTTTAAAATATAGATAACCAAATATTAATGTAGAAATTAATAGTAAAACAGAAACTACATAAAAGAAGTAAAACCTCCTTTTTATTTTTAACGAATTCTTCATATAGTTATCTTTGTCTGGTGGAGACGGTGGGAATCGAACCCACGTCCAAAAGTACTTTACAGTATCATATACAAACTTAGACACTCTGATTTAGTAATTTATGTTTAAAGAGTATCAAAAAAACATAGTTACTCAGAATAATTATTCATCTTCTAAACATTCTGAATATTAGAAAATATACCTTGATGACGAACAGCATATATCCCTGATCAAGGACAAGATATATATACCGCTAACCGAACTTAATCAGTTAGGCTACGTTATAATTAAGGCTGAATCCTTTTAGAGATGCAACAATATTATTATACATAGCTGTTAAAGTGGTTTTTACACTTATTGGTTAGTGATTATAGAGTACTACACTCTGTTTGTGATAACTGTAAATGAGCTTCTGTCGAGAACCTTACGTCCCCAAATACATCTATATTATACCATTTTTAGTCACTTATTTCATCAGTATAGTTGATGAAAATACTTGTATCCGTTACTCCAAAAACCTCGTGAAATGAAAATGTCGTCTCACTCGTTTCAATATCTGTATTATCTGTTTCTAATCTAAAAGTTTCAACTTCCGCTCCTTCTTGATCCTCGAAAATTACTTCTAAAGTACGATCTGAGGAAAAGAATCTTACGGAATATGCGTTTTCAAGCGGAATATCATTAATCTCTACATCTTTAATTCCGAATTTTTTACCTCCATACAACTTCCAAAACTGCTCAAATATTGCTTTTTTCTCAGGCATTTAATGAAAATATTTAATATTATTACTTATATTATACCATCAAGGTAATAAAAGGGTTATATACTACCTCAAATTTCTAAGTGATAACTCAGCAGTATATAAAGTAAAGAAATCTTCTGCTCCATAATTGAAATCGACTTGATTTGATTTTTGGTTTATTCCCCAATCTCGAATACATGAAACCTCTTTTAATACATTACCTCCCATTTGAGAAATTATTCTTAAACCGTCATTATCTGGATTGTATTCAACACTAACAAGTACTGTTTTATTACCATGATACTCGAATGCTCCAAATGTCTTTGGTTCAGTTCCTAAATATGCAATAAAAGCATCAATTGTGAAAAATGCCCGTGATTCAGGCATATATTTACGATCCTAAAAGGAGAAGCCCTTTTATTTGTTCTTTAATCGGAATTAAAGTTATCTTGTCTTGTTTATCACATACATCAGCATCGACAACCCACTTGAAATCTGCGCCATCGAACTCTTTCGATTTAGAAGCAATATTATCGTTTAACTCAATATTATTTATATTTAATGCAGTTGTTTTCTTAGCAAACGCATAACCTTCATGCTCCTGGAAATC
>CAZIIC010000021.1:9082-13369 GCA_964539195.1 uncultured Candidatus Saccharibacteria bacterium | reverse complement strand
AATTATGAGGAGTTAAGAGAAGAGCTCAAAGCTGCTGGTTATATTTTTGTTTCGCAAACAGACACAGAGGTCATTGCTCATTTAATTCATCAAACTTATGTGAACATGAGCCAAAGAGATTTGCCTGCTGCTGTGCGCGTAATTGTCCCAAGATTGCACGGCGCTTATGCGATAGGAGTTATTGCTCAAGATGCGCCTGGTGTTTTAGTTGGAGCTCGAGTGGGTTCACCCCTTGTGGTTGCTTATGGCAATCAAGAAAATTTTCTAGCTTCAGACGCTTTAGCTGTTGCAGAGCATGCTAAGTCAATGTCATATCTTGAAGAAGGTGACATTGCTGTTTTAACAACTGATGGCGTAACCATTACTGATGTCAATGGCGAAATTCAAACGCGATCTAAAAAAGATGTTCCTGCGCAAGTCGCAGCTGTTGATCTTGGCCCATACCAGCATTACATGCAAAAAGAAATTTTTGAGCAGCCTCGCGCTATTGCTGACACATTGGGTCATGCACAACATGCTGACCCATCTTTATTTGGTGCATCATCAGCTGATTGGGAAAAAATTAATAGTGTTTTAATTTTGGCATGCGGTACTAGTTATTACGCAGCAAGCACTGCTAAATATTGGTTAGAAGATTTGGCCGGAATCTCTACGCAAGTTGAGATTGCAAGCGAATATCGCTATCGCAAAACCGTGCCAAACCCAAATGCACTAGTGATTGTCGTTTCTCAGTCTGGAGAAACAGCTGATACGTTGGCGGCACTTCGTCATGCCCAATCACTCGGGCACACAGAAACGCTTGCTGTTTGTAATGTCGCTACTAGTGCCATGGTTAGAGAAACTAAATATCGTTTTTTAACCCATGCTGGTACAGAGATTGGTGTGGCATCTACAAAAGCATTTACGACTCAGTTGGTTGGCTTGTATTTGTTGGCCCTTACTTTGGCAAAACATAGGAAGCAATTGAGTGGTGCACAAGAAAAAGATGCTTTCAATCGTTTGCGTCATTTGCCTTCAGCAATCAATGCTGCTTTAGCGCTTGAACCACAAATTATTGCTTGGAGTGAGGCGTTTTCTAAGTGTGAGAATGCGCTTTTCTTGGGAAGAGGTTTGCACTATCCGATTGCCCTTGAGGGGGCGCTTAAGTTAAAAGAAATTTCTTATATTCATGCTGAAGCTTATCCAGCTGGAGAGTTAAAGCATGGCCCACTTGCTTTAGTGACCGAGCAAATGCCAGTTGTTACCGTAGCTCCGAATGATGCCTTATTAGAGAAACTAAAATCTAATATGCAAGAGGTTAAAGCTAGAGGCGGGAAACTTTATGTGTTTGCTGACTCTGATACTCAAATGACTGCAAGTGATGGCATACATGTCATTCGTATGCCAGAGCACTACGGTGACTTATCTCCAATTCTTCACGTCATTCCATTGCAGTTGTTGGCTTACCACACAGCTTGCGCTAGAGGCACTGATGTTGATAAGCCAAGAAATCTCGCTAAGTCAGTTACAGTGGAATAAGTTTCCTATAACACTTAATCTAATTGATGTTTATTTAAGATTTTCTTTAAGTATCACCACAAAAAGTCTTTCATTAAATTTCATATCAGAACAAAGACAAAGAAATCATAGATTGATAATGCAACTGCATAAAGATGGATTGTCAGATGCAGAAATAGCAAACTTCATGAATAACAATGGAATTACTAGTCCGAGAGGCCTGAATTACTACAGTGAATTGATCTTTGTAACCAGAAGAAAAATTAAATTGAGGAATAAACGAAAGAGTGAAACAACAGTAAAGTTAGAAAACTTGTCGTTTGTATACACCGAATAACGCATAAAACGATCAGAACCGACTTTAGAACCTTCAAAAGACCTTTGGTAATATCAAGATGTCAAAACAACATAAAACCACTCAAAATGCTATCTAAAGTAGATCTTGTCAGAATGATGCATGAAAAGTATCCAAAAATTAGTATGAAAGAGATGGATACGATGATAGACAACATATTTCAAATAATTACTCAGAAGTTGTCAGATAATGAATTAATACAGATTGATGGATTTGGTACATTTGGAACTACAGAAAAAATGATTAGACCTGTAGTCAAAGTAAAAAAAGTTATTAACGACAAGAAATAACACTCTAATGAAAATAAAGTGGAACTTGTTTCAAAGAGCAATGGAAGAAAACTATCCAATATGTTGGGTTTTATTACGTATCAAAGTGGAGTGTAATCAAAGAAATTCAATCAAAAAAACATCAGATACTGTAAATCAAAGAATAGAAGGGTATAGAAGGAAGAGATCACGCAGAAACATTGAAAAAAGATGTTCAATTTACAAAAATGCAAGAAGAACTTTGTTAAGTAGAATTCCAATAACAAATTACTAACCATGAAAAAAGTGTCTTCTGTAGAACAACAAAAAAATGATTGGTTAGAAATTAATCCAATACAAAAATTGTCGCAATCAGACAAATCAAAACTTGATAATCAAATAAGAAAAAAAATAAATGAAGAACTGAATGTCACGGGTGATTACAACATTAATGAATTTATGTTGTTACATAAGTGGAAAGAGGTTCAAGAGTTTTGTAAAAAAACTTCAAAAAAAGACATTGAAGAGGTTTATCCATTGATATGGAAGCCTCAAGGAAGAAGTGACTACAGAAGAATCGTACCTGAGTTAATACTTACTAGTAATACGATTGAACTCAAAAAAATAAACTTTTGGGGTGAAGAAACATATGAGGAATATGTTCAAGATGATAGGTTGATAAAACACTGGAACATATTAAGAGTATTAATTTCATCATCAAGACATGATGGAGTTATTGGTAGACAACTTAGATATCTCGTGCGAGATAGAGTGACAAAGAAATATCTTGGAATAATTTGCATCTCTTCATCAATGATGAATTTGTCTGAAAGAAACAAAGAGGTGTTTGGTGGTGATGTAAAAATTGATATTAAAAAATACGAAGATTTATACATTAAAAAACTAAAAAGAGAAGAACGTCTTCAAGCCATAAAAAGTGGTGAATTACCTAGTCAAGAGAATTCAAAGAATTCACAAATTGATAAAGAACGAATTAACGAGTGGTTACAACAACAAAAAACACCAATAATTGATAAAAATAAATTTAATAATTGGTTACACCAACAACAAAGTTATTTAGAGAGTTGCAATGCAAAAAGGAACTTTAAAAATGCATTTGCAGTAAATGGTAAGTCTTTAAATATGGCAAACGGTCAGACTATTATGTGCACTCAACCGTTTGGCAGAATTTTCAATGGTGGAAAATTACTTGCATTGTTATGTTCAAGTAGACAAGTTGCTAATGACTGGAAAGAAAAATACGGTGATGTATTGGTAACCGTAGAAACCACATCTTTGTATGGTGAGAAAGATTCAACTCAATATGATGGACTAAGACCGTATTGGATAAATTTGGGGAAAACTAGCGGTAACACTCCGATTAAACCTACGAATGAGTTATGGAAATCAATTAGAAGATGGGTGCAAATTAGGTATCCAGATATATATTTCAACTTTATGATTGAAAAAAATCAGAAGAATCAACCAGCAGTTCGTGATAAAAAGAATGGACTCATCAACAGAACATACACTTTGTTAGGAATATCAAAAGGTTCAAAAACCGTATCTGGACATCAACGTGGAATTTTTATTTCAAAACTATATGAAAATTCATATGAATTTCTTAGAAATGAAGTAACAGAAGATCAATTAAAACCAGCTTTTGATAATTCAATTGAAACATTGACTGAGTTTTGGAAGTTTGGTTATCAAGGTGATGTCAAGTATGGAAATCTTCATCAAGATTTGATTAAGTTTGCAAATAATAAAAATAGACACAATGCAAAGAATAGTCCTGCAAAGGTGAGGTTACAGGGTCTTATTGATGAAGAGATGAAGAAGGGTAAACCTCATTACATTCCTCTGATAACAGATTGGTACTATCCGATGTCTTTTATGTCTTGGGCTGAAGTAAAAGAACGATTTCTTTCTCAAGTTGCTCGTTGAAAAACCTTATAACTGGTTCTTGAATCATTTGATCTCTGATGAAAAACTCAAGATCATCATCTAGGGACAAAAAACTTATAACTTTGTTTTCAAAACATTCAACTTGATAATCGGTTGATGGAATTTTTGAGAATGTAGATGATCTGATTGTGAAATCTACATTTGTTACAAATTGATCATTAACAATCAATTCAGATATGAACATATGTTGTTCTGAGATTGGATTTGTATCGTGAACAT
>CAZIIC010000021.1:2429-9072 GCA_964539195.1 uncultured Candidatus Saccharibacteria bacterium | reverse complement strand
CAACAATACGCACAGCATGTTCCCTCACTTAATTTTACTGTTTTCTTTTGCTCCATAACTTTTTTCTCCTTTCTCTTGTACTTTATACATAAACAAAGATCTGCAAAAATCTTTGTACATGCCACATATCCTCTAACTTTTTTTATTTATAACACTTATCCCACATTGATAAATACTGTTACGTTTAATTTATTGTCGTTGGAGAAAAAACGTAAGTGCGTACCTTGAATTAGATTTAAGGTATCTTTTAAGGCTTGTATTTGCGTTGAAGATAAATTGAATTCCTCAATAACTGAACTTGATGTTTGAGAAATTAATGATTTAACAAGGTCGTTTACTCTTTTAGAGTTTTCTGATCCAGAAACATCGTCATAGAGAGTATGTTCTTTCGTCAATAGATTGAGTTTTGTTTTGATTACGAAATCATCATTACTTGAATCATCAAATATGTATAGATCTTGATTTTTGGTGTGAAGAAAGAATCTACCAAAAGATCCAAATTTCTTAATGATTAGTTTGCGATTAATCATGAATTATTTTCAATTTTTGTTCTAAGAAGTCCATTTAATTCAATATTTGCGTATCTCATCATTGATTTGATTTTTTTAATATTTTGATTAATCACATCATGTTTATTAACAATGTCTGATTTTTTAAAAGAAATAACAATACTTTTTTGATATTCAGATTGTTGAACTTCAATCTCAACGACTTCAACGTTGTCATCAGATGATTGAATAGTTTTCCATTCACGAACATCTTCAAGTTTTAGTTGTGGTGTGATGAGTCCAGATTTGAATTTTGATCGTAATTCCGAATCAGGTAGTCGTGATAGTTCCCATAAAGTGTTGTATGCGGGTGGAAGTTTTTTGACGTTTTGCATCAGAAGTTGGTTTTCACCAATTTTGCATAAGTTACTGATGGTCGTCTTACTCATAATTTTTTTCTCAATTAGAGTGTCTTTTATTTCTTTCCATAATGCTCTTGATTCAGAACTATCTTTATTTGATTGATATTGATGAAGGGTTGATGCAACAAACATCATGTATTCGGTAGCCTTGTTCCACGCAGACGTTATTTCATTAATAACATTATTTGCTGTTTGCAAGGTTTGAGTATTTGATTTGATAGTAATATTTGACTTTGCCATGATTAAAAGATTAGTTCTTGATTTAAGAACTCTAGCATAGAAAAAGTTCTTAAATAAGAACTTTTGTGAGGAATAATGACTACCTATCAATATACGATTTCATTAGATGATTCAGAATTTATTATTCTTGAGAGAATTCTTAAAGAGAGAGTTGAACATTTGAAATTAAATGATGATGCATACAAAAAAATAGCAGAGATGGGTCATTTATTTACGGAAGAGGTGATTTTGGAAAAGATGAAACAATCATGTTCTTCAGCCGTAATGATGAGTACCTCAAGTTTTTGCACGGAAGGTGTGGAAAAACTTTGGAGTCCCTCAAATAACAAAAATAATGAGTAATAGAGGTTTAAGATGGATTTCCAATTAAGGTTTGAAAAAACACTTGCGTTGTTAAGAGAAAAAGTAGGTACCGTATTCAATGAACAAAATTCAGTTGAGTTTGAAGAACACATTCAAAAATATAGTGAGTTAGATTCAAAACTAATTGCAAATAGAATTGGGTTGTTATTCGCATTACTCTCAAATATTTACAATTTAAACGCAGACAGAATTGAAACCAATACTGAGGGTATCTCTGATGTTCTTGCGATGAAGGAATATAAATTCTCTATAGTTAACGAACTTGCTCAACTATGTCCAATTTTGATTTCAAGAGAAGTTGGTAAGGTTGTGAAAATTGAGAATCAGGATCAATTCAATCTATTTTCTGAAATTCTTGAACAAGTAGATCAACATATCACTGAGAAAAAATTAAATGATTCTCAGGCTGGTGCATTACTACTTCAAATACTATCTAAACATCTTTTTGAAATAGATTTAGGATAAAAATGACAATTAAAGATATAAATCTTAGATATTTAACTGATGATGATCTAAGAGTGCGTGATTCAAATATTGATTTGGAATTGAAGTTAGATGCAATTCAAAGATTCTTGTCTGATACCGTATCAAATATATCTGATGATGAAGTAGATGAATTTGATTATGTGTGTGAGTTGTTGTTAGGTTTAAATGATCAGTTTTTTGATAACTTTAAATCTATGATAGATGCAAAAAAAGAAAACAACTCCGAACTTACTGATGTATTGAGTAGAGAAGGTGGTGAAATACTTAATACTTTTAATCGTTATGAGATTTCAGATCAGTTCATACTGAAGATGTGTGATTTTCGTTTGCAATCAACAGATCAAGATGATGTTCTAAGTAGAGGTAGATGTCTTTTAATTTATCAAATACTTAAAGAACAACTAATGTTGAGATCATTGTTGAAAATCAGAACTTCAAAAAACCCAAATCTAATAACGGATTACGCTGATTATCTCTAGATGGATTTCTTCAAATGTTTGTTTTTGTTATTTAATTCGGTTTGTAGTTCGTTAATTTTCATATCTACTTCCATTTGAGTAGATGGCTTACAAACTAAGTCTTTTAATTTTTTGATTTCAAGTTCGTAATTAACGTTGGGATCATAACCAAAAACAGATTTGAAACTTGGTGGTGTTATCTCGTTTGGATCATTTGGATCCATGTAGAAAAGTGTCATAACTAATCCTTTGATTGATTTATATTTGATTTCTATCAGATCTCAAGATTACTTGTCAAATCTTAGTGTCTAACTAAGATGCAAGTTATAGATTGTTTATTCTTGATTGATAAGTTAAGTTCTTTCCTAATTTCATCTAGGATTTCTTTAGATTCTTTAGTTGAATCTTGAATAGTCAAATTAGGTTGATATGTAAGGCTATGTATATTGATATTACGTTCCTTGTTAATTAGATTGACTACATTTTTCTTGATTGATGGATCTATTGACATAAATTCTCCTGATTGTAGGATTAGACTAAGACTAGATTGATAGGTGTCTATTGCGACCACATTTGCGAATATCAAAATGAATGACAAAGACATAGACCAATTGATTGGTGAGATTCCTGTTCTTGAAAACGAAGAGATGTGGTCGCAAAGAGTTATTGATGAATCTTTAACCCCACATTCTGTTTCTACTGTATTGAGGAATAGTTCTTTGAAGAACGATTCTAGCCAGTTGTGATGGTTTTAATGCATTTTCATCTGCAATTTTCTTTAGTTCATTACTAAATTCTTCACTTAACCTTAGGTGAAGGTCTACAACTAGTGGATTCTTTTTCATTAATTAGGTTTCTCCTTTAATGTTTAATGAATACGCAAATCAGTAAATTCTCAGACCTGGTTGTTACCGGTAACTTATGTACCTATTTATATAGACATGACAATGGCTTACGTTGTCCGTAATAAATAAATCTCATTCATTGCAGGTTTAAACGGTATTCACAACGTAGGTTTAAAGAGAAAACTCTCCTGCAAATAGTGATTAGAAATTACACGATTGACATTCAAGTAATACCTTTGAATCACCAAATAGTTCTTTATAAAACTCTAAATCTTCTTGTCTTGTGCAATATTTAAGATGAGTTTTGATTCTATTTTTGTCCAAATTTTGTAACCAAAGATTAGATTCAAGATTCGTCTTTAGGTATCTTCTGGGATAGATAGACCAGTTCTTAATTAAGAACTTTTGAAATTTATCTTTATTACAGTTTTTAGGTATTTGAATAAATGCGTGAATATGTCTAGCCACACGAATATCTGAATTTCTATTACCACCTAAAAAAGGTATAAATTTGAAATCAGATTTGATGTTCCCTTTAGTGATATTGATAGTGGTATCTAAAGAACGAATCACTCTTCCCTGAGTAAACTCATTAAATACTTGCCTATTCAACCCAAAACCGTCCCTATACGTCCCTGACAATTTGAATACTGAGATGTACCAATCTTCATCAGAAGTTAATAGGGAGTGTTCTATCCAGTTTTGGATAACATTTTTAGATGTGTAAATATCTCTATGGTTCATGTAGAGTATTTATACAAATTAGGTAACAAAAACACCTATTTTTTTGGTAAACATGGATTCAATAGGTCTATGTTTACCTCTTTTGTCACTTGACAACATATACACTCACGGTGTCAGCCGTTGAGAGTATAGATATCTAGATCTGATGTATTGATGAGGTTCAGAAAGTATTAAATCCAGTTGAAATATGGATTCAATAAAATCAATAGGTTAGAGTGATTGAAATCTAACAAAAAACGAGTTCCACAAGTTGATGCTTTGGAACTTCTATCCTTGTTTTTCGCAAACAAATTTATAGGTTTGATAACTTAAAGAAGATTCAGGAATTACACGAGTTGAATTTGGAACTAAACCTTTTTCTAAGATTCTTCCCTGTAACATCTTACCTGTATAGATAGTTACAAAATCTAAAGTTTGTTCTCTTGTTTTGCAGTTAATAGTCTGTTCAATCAAGTGTGAACTATATTCAATACCATCTTTATTGAAATATGGTTTTTTGAAATCAACAATTTCTCTTAACTTAACGATGTCACCAGATTTTTTAATTGAATCTACGTCAACATAAATGATCATATTTTCATTTTCTGTAATTTTGATGTAGTTCATAGCCCAACCCATGTTTGAAAAGAACACTAGTATTAGTAATAATTTTTTCATGTTTATCGCAAGTTCCAAAAATCAGATAGATTCTTAATTGCATCTTTAATGATATCGGGTACTTTCAATCCTAGTACCAATTTACCTTGTTCATTTAATAGAAAACAAACTTCAATTCTTTGAATTTCAGTATCAAGTCCACCATAAAGAACTACAGTTCTAATTACTCTATAGTTAGGGTAATAATTTTTAATATAGTATTTTTCAACTTCATCAAAGTTATTAATTTCTCTGATACCGTCTTCAATATTGATTGATTTCTTACCTTCAATATTAATGATTTCTGTTCTATCAAAATCAATTAATACGAGATCTGGTAAAGAAATGATTGGTCTTTCATCGGTATCGTTCTGACGATCTTCTTCAGGAACATATTTGTCAATACTGTGATGTATTCCATCGCTGGATATGAAATAACCTCTTTCACAGCCAGCATGGTTTTCGTAGATTGACATTCCTTTAGTGAAGTTTTCAACAACAATGTGAATAAAAATAGTACCTAATTTTTCACTACTGTTTTCGTAATACCAATAATCAGGGGGTAGTAATTTGACTGATAAATTTAATCCCTCAAGTGTTATACCTAGTTTGTTGGCAATCAATACAAACTTATTAGTACCCTTAATGTGAGATTGAGATAGACCATGTTTTGTAATTTCAATCTCACCAGTCCAACCAAGTTTTCTTAATGTGTAAGAGATAAGAGTGAGAGCACCTATATTGGGGTCGTGACCAATTCCATTAGCCTTGAAAAGACGTCCTGAAATTGTGATCTTATTACTATTTACTTTCGTTATTTCAATTGGAACATTACCCTTTGGGGGTTTTCTCATATTTGACTTATATTGAATTAATTCATCAATTGAGTCCCAGGGTCTATCGGTACGTTCGTCAAATTTTTTGCCAATAAATTGAACACCAAGAGTTCTGTAACATCTACTACCAAATATATTTGATTCTGTAGGTTCCTCTTTTTGGGGAATCTTCAGGTTATATAACATTGTTTTATCAATGTTTGGATAGAAGAAATCTATATATACAAACTTGGTACCTCTTTGAAAAACACCAGTGTTTCGGCTTTCACTGTCATCTGTCTTAGTTTCTTCAATGGCATAAATTGGTGTATCAGTAATTTTTGGTTCATCGTTTTGATAAAAAACCAAAAAGTCCATAAAACTGGATTTTCCACTTACATTTTTTACATATATCTTATTAATGGAAGTAGATTTAATACCGATCACTTCATAGGTGAAGGTGAACAGACCGTTTGAATTAAGAATTGGAAGTATTCTTAAGTTGTCAACGAAACAAGTGATGTTTCTGTCTTTTATGAATTTTTCAAGGATATATCGTAGAACTTCTTTTTTTGGTCGTTCTTCGGTAAGTATCCAGAGATTCATTTTTTCTTAAATATTAATATGTATTGGTGTATTTGATTTGATACATATGCATAAGGGTATCCATATGGATATAAGTTTACTCCTTGATCAGCCCAAATTTTAGTACCAAGATAATAATAACCATCAATCTCATTGATTAAGTGGATTAGATCAGAGTGCAATAAGTTGAGTTCTTTACCTTTAGGTTGAAGATCTTTAATGAAAACAACCAAATGACCATTCTTCTTAAGAATTTTTGATGAGTTAACTATACTTTCTTTAAATGCAACAAAGAAATCATTGGAATCCATGTTACCAAGATCTGTTGTGAGATCTGTATAAGGAGTTGGTGAGTTATCTTTTTTATTTTTAGTAGATTCACCAGTCTTAACACGGGACATCATGTCACCGTAAGGGGGGTCAATCAAAATTAAAGATGCTTCTCTTCCATTAAAAATCTTATCCATTCTTTTTTTATCGGATAAAAATTTCAAAGAATCATCGCAAACTGTTTCTTGAATTTTTAATTCAAGATAGTTTGAAGCCTCTTTATACGCATCA
>CAZIIC010000021.1:0-2419 GCA_964539195.1 uncultured Candidatus Saccharibacteria bacterium | reverse complement strand
GTTTGGTTTAAATCTATACCAATAGCATCTCTATTACATAGTGATGCACCAATCAGAGTACCACCAACACCCATAAAGTAATCAAATACTAATTCACCTTCTTTGGTGAAAAATTCAATGATTTGTTTTGTTAATTGTGGTGGTTTAGGTGATGGGTGAACTTTTCTAATGTGATGTGCAAAAGAATCATCACCATTTGTTGAGAAACGTGTATTGATTACAGAATTTAAGAAGTATGTCCATTCACCACCAGATAGAGAGTTGAGTGGATTGTCTAGATGATATTTTTTACCATTACTAATTTGAATTACTTTTCCAGATGATCCAATTATTGATGCATTACTAAGATCATCAAGTACCCATTTAGGTAGTTTTTTAATGTCTTCTTTGGTAAGGACGTCTTTAGCAGGAACATGAATCTTAGTTAGATCATTTTTGACGATTCTTGATTTATTTTTAACTTCTTTAAGTTTGTCTTTGATATTTTGATTAACTAAATTTTCTAGTTCATCAATAAAACTTTCGGGATCATCAGTAAGGTGATTCTTTTTGATGATGCCTTCAATCATTTCACGATTTACAAGAGATGAATCTAGTAGGCTTTTCTTTTTCATTTTTCAATCTTAAAAATATATTCATTTAAATTATTTTTTTCATTTGTAGAAGTTCGTTTGTATCTACGATATGGAATAGTTTTTAATTTGAATGTTGATTTTTTACCATGAGATTGGAGTATTGATGCGATCTCATCTGATGACATAAAACCTTCATTTGAATAACTAACAAAGATAACTTTAAAGTTTGCGTCTTCAATTAATTGGTTAAATGCTTGAGAGACCTTAGTTGAACGACAGTAATCAGATAAGGCTGATCTATCATTTCGGATACCTGTTACACCTTTAATCTCTGGATTATCGTAACGAGCAACAGTTTCAAGTAAATGATAGTTGGTTAAGTATTGTCTACCGTTGTATGGTGGGTCAATATATAAAATGTCACCTGAAATTTTCTTGATTAGATCGTTAACATCTTCGTTGTAACTTTTATTATTTTTATTGTTTGTAAGTATCGGTAACGGTATGGGGTTGATTCGTTTCTGAGTTCGTTTATCCCAAGTTTTGAGATAAGCACCATATGTTCCTGCAATATTTGACACAAAAGGTACAGCCTCTACAACACTTGCAATTAAATAAAAATATTCTAATTCGTTGATTAAGTCTGATTCTTTCCACTCATCAATAAGTTGTCTAAATGCATCAACTCTTAATGCATTGCTATTTGACAAATACATTCTTTCATTTGTATTTGTAGGTGAGTAGTTTTCGTAGATGAACTTATTTTTCTTAAATTTGTATTTTGATTCATCTAAATTACTTAAGAAAGTAATTGGGTCGCATTGAATTTTTGAAACTAGTTTGAGGAACTTTGGTGGTGCATCTAACTCAATACTTGCTTTTTGCAATGAGTATGAAAAAAACAATGCATCATTTGATGTGATTTCAAATTGAGGTTTAAAAAATCTACCTACGCTACCTGTACCAGCAAAAATGTCACAAAATTTACTAAGTTTTGAGTAGGGTTTAACAGCTAGATTTAATTCATCAAGTAAATTGGTTTTTGAACCGATATATCGCATTGATTGTTTTAGATATTAGTTTTGACTATGTATTCTACAATCAATCACGTTTCTAAAACTTTGTAGACACTTCCAACTCCAATTGACAGTGTTTTTGCAATTTTTTTGATCGCCATACCTTTTTTTCGCAATAATTTAATAGATTCTTTTAACGCATCATTAATTTGCGAAGGACGACCAATGTGTTTACCTTCACTTTTTGCTCGTTGTTGTCCTGCAATCACACGTTCTTTTATAAGTTCTCTCTCGTAAGAACCTAACGCACCAAGTATTGAATAAATCATTTTTCCCATTGGAGTAGATGTATCAATTGCCTGTTGTAAGAAATACAAATCTACATTTGCAGATTCAAGTTCATTAAGTATTTCAATTAAGTTTTGTAGGCTTCTTCCCAATCTGTCTATTGACCAACACATAACCATGTCAATACGACCACGAACTGCATCTTTCAACATTGCATCAAGAGATGGTCTATCAGAACGAGATTTGGCGCCCGAAATACCGTTATCAACATATTCTTCAGTAACTGTGTAACCTCTTTGTAATGCTATTTTTCTAAGTTCAACTAATTGATTTTCAGTAGTTTGTTTGTCAGTTGATACACGTGCATAAATGGCAACTTTTTTCATAATTCCTCACATAATCAATCATATTTGGACGGTATCAGAATTAAGGAATATGGCAATACACACTAATTGATCAAATTTTATGTTCCAATAATCTTAAATATTTTGAGTTAATTCAGTGAAAGACACCTTACACATCTATACGAGAGTTACTACC
>CAZIIC010000020.1:0-14424 GCA_964539195.1 uncultured Candidatus Saccharibacteria bacterium | reverse complement strand
ATCATTTATTGACAACTAAAGGCTTAAATGATTGTATATATTAAGAATAATATATATTTGAAATTTACTGCTCATGTATCAAGTACAAATTCCATGGAATAAGGTGTTTAAAGGATTAAAGTACCTTTTAATATTGTTAATTTTAGTAGGAATAGGGTATGTTGGATACCTCACATACTATTTTGCTACTAATTCTCCACAAGAAGTTAGGGTAACAAACCTAACTGGATCTTCCGCTACTGTATCTTGGTATACAAACAGACCTGATGGTGGAGTTGTATATGTAAAGGATAAAAACTCATTTACACCAGTATTTTCAAAACTTGGATCTACAGTTGCATATGATGATAGAGATGTAGCAATTGCGCAAGAGACTTGGGTAAATAAGCAAGTATCAAAAGCCACAAATGATGTTGATGCAGACTACGAAGTTACATTAGATGAAAAAGCTTTAAATGAACTACCTGTAAAGAAAAAAGGTAAATATTATGTTCATCATGTAACTATTAATAATCTACAAGAAGAGAAACAATACTACTTTAGAGTAGGTAATGGTGTCTTTATGTGGAATGTTAATGAAAATAATCAGAAATATTCTGAATATGAAGCTCCAACAGTAAAAGAGTTTGGTTTTAAAACATATAAAGATCCTGAGAATCTTCCTTCTCCAAGTCCAATCTATGGAACAGTATATTCACTTGCTAGAAATAAAGATGGGTTTTTGACACAAAACCTTAATACAGATTCAATTGTTTTTGTGCACTCATGGAAGGAAGATGAAAAAGTCGCATCCCTTACAATGTCTTCAATAACAAATAAAAGTGGAGGGTGGACATTAGATAAATCTAATGTTAGGGACAATGATGGGAGTATATCTTCAAACTATGAAGTAGGTGAGGATAAGCTATATGCCTATGTTCAATTAGAAAATGTAAAAAGATCTGATTTAAAAGAGATGGTATGGGGTGTAAACGATGCTCCTGCTCCAGATCTTCTTGTAAATAATGAAGCCGATGCTAAGGTTTTAGGCTCGATATTAGATGTGCTAACATACAAATTAGCAAATCTTGATATTAATAACGTTGATTATACTTTCAATACGTATGCAATAAATAATATGGCTTCGTGCGAAGACGAAGGTGGAACATGGTCGGGGGGGAAGTGTAATTTTGGAAAGGTGGAGCCAATTGTAAAACCTCCGGCAAATAATAATACGAACAATACAAATACTGGTAATACTTCGAGCAATAACTGTAAATATAGGTTTAATGGCGTATGTATTGAAGAGGAACCAGAAGAAATTAAACCTCCTGCTCCAGCTACGCCAACTTCAGTTGCTGGTGGTGATAATAATGGTGGTAACGCTAACACAGGTAGTGGTAATACTCCTGTTGAAAACGACCAACTCGATTGTGGTGGTATGGAGAAGAAAAAAGTAGGAGGAAATTGGATTTGTGTAAATAGTTCGGCTCAAAATGCTAAAGATGGCGCAACATGTACTGGACAACATCCGAGAGGATGTGAAGTAGGGGACGGCTGTTATTGTCAGTGGAACGATGGTTCCGGGGGCTATTCGAGACTCGAGAATGTCTCCTGTCGACCTGCGGCATGCGCAAGTAATGTAAATGGTGATTATGCTACACCTGGTAATCTAGATTCATTGAGAGTTAAACTTGGCACTGATAACAAACCTATTATTGTTAATGGTCAACCTGTATTGTGTGGAGCAGACACATCAACTAATGGATGCGTACTAAATACAGACAAGCCGACTAGGGATGGGACACTAATATGTAGAACAGGTTATAAAGTTGAAATAAGTGGGAATAAAAAGACATGTGTGCCTGACCCAGGTTATAATAATGGAAGTACTACTCCCTTAGGAGATAATACAAGCTTATGTACATATAAAGATTCAATTACTTGTTCAGATTACACAGAAAAATTAAGCGCTTCAGCTTGTGCACAAAAGCAGAGAACTGGTACATCAAAATGTAACGAGAAAATAGACTGTGTTTATGAGGATTTAGCTAGGGGAGCAACAACGGTTACAAATATTTCAAGGGAAAGGTGTAATGAACTGCTTGGAAATAGAGTGGCTTGTGTAAATGGTCAAATTCCAAAAGGAGATGGCTCTTGTACATGTCCTGCCGGATGGGTATCTTATAGCTCGAATGGATCTGAAGGATGTACAAATCCTGCACTTCAACCTGTTAATGATAGGACTGGAAGTGGTAAATGTTCAGTACGTGCAGACGATAATATTAGCAAATCAGTTACACTTAACTGTGGAAGACAAGGTGATAATAAGTGCTATGAAGGAGATGATACTAATTATGGATGTGAATCAGGCGAGGTTTGTGCTTTTGTAAAGAGTAGTGGAGTAGCTGGAGTTTGTATGCCAAAAGGTGAAGCCATTGGATTTACGACTGCTGCTGCAAATCAAACCAATCCAAGTGAAGTTTCTGCCAATTGCTTTATTAAAGTTGATACTAATGGGGAAATAGTAGATACAAGAATCGCCTCTTTAGGGCAGTGGGATACTAGGACATTTAATAACTCTAGTTCAACAACAGAAGCGCATTGGGTGAAAACTTGGGTATCTGTTTGTTTGTCGCAAGGGGATACTGGAAGTCTTAACTCTGATACAAAAGATAATAATACTGCTGCTATAGTGAATAAAGCGTTGGCAGCCTCAAATGTAGAATATAAAACAAATGGAAATCATTTAGTTATATTTCCTGAATCAGGGATATATGATGTCACGATAGGCGAAGAAAATTTCAAAAATATATTTGTAGATAAAAACAATCAAAACTTTTTCTATAAAGATAATAATGGTGAGCCTGGCTACCAACTACCTGAAGACCCTAAAAAACCTTCAAAGAATGATGATGTATTGTTACCTGCTTCAGGTGCTGTAGTAACATTATATGAAAAAGCTAAGAATCAAAGTATGAAATTAAGTAAAGGAATAAATATAGTATCCTTTAATTACCTACCTTCTAGAGTTGAAGGAAAGAATATGAATGCTAAACAGTTAATGAGAATATTAAATAGCTCAGGTACGAAAGTAACTAGAATAACTACATTTGAAGGTGGAAAATGGTTAGGTGGATTAGCCTATGATAGTAACAAGGGTGAGATAGTAGGAAATGACTTCCTAGTACTACCTGGAAAAGGATACCTAATTGTTTCAAACGCTGATTACACTGCAACAGTTCCTGGATATGGAATTAAGAATTCTATACCTGTTGCTTTGTCTGATGGTTGGAATCTAGTTGGTGTGAATGGATTTAGTAAAACATATACAGCTGCTTCAATGATTAAAAGCGTAAATGAATTAGAAGGAGTAGGTGCGAACAATGTAACATGGTGGCCTACATCAAAAGGAAGATATGAAAGTTTCCAGAAATCTGAAGATACTGAGTATGGATTTGATTTCCCACTTCTAAAAGATATTGGATACTTTGTTAGAATTAATAAATTTGACAGAGATGGTGCAAAGTCTGTAATCTGGAATCCTGGAGGAGATCTCCATGGAGAAAATGGATCTAAATAATTTTTAATAAATATATAAATGGAAGGAATACCAAGTTGGTACTGGATGACAATAATTACATTCTTAACTGCACTTTTTGGGTTAATACTATACTATGTTGCAATGCTTGTTAAAGAGACAACAGCAACTATGGTTCAAGTTAAGGAAACATTAGTTGACTCAAGGCAATTGATACAGAATGCAAATCAAATAGTTGAAGACGTACAAGATACAGTAAGCAATGTTAAAGGAACTATTGATCAGATAAATGAATCAGTATTACAACCTGTAAAACAGGTGGGAGAAACAGTAAAAGGTTTCTTAAGTATGCTTAAGTAACTATTTCAGAAGAGACATAGAGTAAATAATAGCAATAGATACTATTGCTGCACCTACCAATATTGATACTGGATCTAGATAATATCTAAGTCTTGTTGGCACGTTTACTATTACTTCTGGACCTTTGGTTAAATCTTTCATATGTATATGTTACAAATGTTTGTATAACTAATCAAGATTGGATATATTATATCTAATATGTATGTAACACCAAGACAAAGAACAAGATACTTCTGGACTACAATATTGTTAATACTAATGCTTCCTTTAACAGCTTTTGCTGCGGTTATGGCAATTAGATACTTCTCAGGAGCCTCTGGAGAAACAACTCCAAAGAATGTAATCCTTTCAAACATTACCTCAAACGCCGTTAGTATAACTTGGACCACCGACTCTGAAACATCAGGTTCTGTAACTGTTAATTCAGGCAAAGGAGATAGCACACCTTTTGTTGATATTAGAGGTACAGACAGACGAAAAACCCATCACATTGATATTGTAGATTTAGATCCATCAAAAGATTATTCTTTCTCGATACTTTCAAATGATACAAAGTATGGAGATGAAAAAGGAAAAAACTTTAAGTTTAGAACTTCACCTGTAACTTCTGAAACGCCAGTCCCTAAACCTATCTACGGTTCGGTGGAAGGAACGGATAAAAATGATGTTGTGGTATATATTACCCTTGAAGGAGATGATAAGACATATCCAGCATCCTCAGCTACCACTGCAACAGGAAAATGGATAGTAGACCTATCAGCACTTCGAGATCCAGCAACTAAAGATTTAGTAAAAGTAGATAGTAATACTAAGATAAATATTTTAGCTAAAGGTGCTGATACATTAGGAGGAAGTGTAAGCGGAACGTATGGTGAGTTAATTGATTCAGAAGGGCAGTTAAATACTCAACTACAATTAAGTGATATACCAACTGATTCACTGCTTGCTGAAATACCTTCTAAATCTCAGATTGCATCGGTATCGTCTACAGTAACAACTCCAAAGCCAACAGAGCCTGATCCAGACCCAGTTGATCCTGAGCCAAATGAACCAGAAGTACCTGTTGGGGATGTTATTTGGACTGCATTGCCCGGAACAACAAGCACACAGTCATCAAGCTCAGAAACGGGTGGCTCAACTGTAAAAGTTACAAATCTAACTGATACAGGATTTAATGTAATATGGCTCTCGTCAACTCCTGTTGTTGGTACGGTTAAATATGGAACTGATCAGAGTAATCTAACGGATACTGGGTATGATGAAAGAGATAGTGCTGTAAGCCAAGGAAACTTTACAACACACAGTGTAAGAATAAATAGATTAACTGCACAAACAAAGTATTATTTTGCAGTATATGAAGGTACAACACTTCTTAAAAGTGATTCTTTGACAACATACGCAACTCTTTCAACTCCACCAGACTTTAAAAGTGTAACTGGTAATGTTGAAAATTTAAGTGGAGGCGAAGCATTGCTTACCATGCAAATCACTAGAACGGGAGCAAGTAGTACTTTAGGATCAACACTTGTGGATAATAATGGGGGGTGGGTTGCTACTCTTGGTGACTTTAGAACTGCTGATGGTAGTGCATATTATGAAGTTAAGGATACTGATAGTGTAAAGATAGCCCCACTATCACTAACAAATATCAAAAGTGTATCAACGACAGTGAAGAAAGCCGTTGAAAGTTCTGTGGCATTAACGGCAAGTAGTGGTGGAAGTAGAAAGATTGTTAAAGTAAAAGCATTAAGTAATTATGGAGTATACGCAGGTTCAATAATTGTAAAATCACAAACCTCAAATACAAATGAAGAAAATGGAATTGGTGGCGGAGGTGGAAATGTAATTCCAAATACAGGAATTTATGACACTCTTATCTACACAATGGTAGTTGGCGCAATATCAATATTCATTGCAATATTTACATATATTCAACGAAATAGAAGATATTCTGAAAAAGAATCAAAGAATAACATGATTAGTAGTGTAAATTAACCCGATTTATTGTAGAATTCGTAAGATATGAAATCAGATCAAAAACTTAAAAAATCTGCGTCATTAATGTTAGTCGTTTTAATGACTCTCGGTTTAGGGTTGATATTCTTTGCACCAAAGGTAAACATAAGTACAAAGCCAGTTGTAAGTCAGAAAGAAGTATCACAATCTCCAACTGTTGAAGATTTAGAGAAACAAGGTATTGATGTTAGCGTTGTTGAGGTTTTGGCTGAAACTACCGGTAGTGGTGGTCAATCTGGACCTGGAGGATGTACTGGTGGAAGAACATGTGACTCTAATGTAGGACTTGCACCAATTGCCCAATGTTCGATTAATGATGCTGGAGGGTCTATGACTTCAGGATCAGCAGGTAAAGGGAAGTCATTTGTTTCTGTGCGATTGAACGCTAAAGTAGAACCATTTGAAATAACAACTCCACAAGTATTATTACAAGGAAGTAAATATGTTGATGATAGTCGGAAAATTATCAGCTATGATTACCCAGTTTATAGAGATTCTCAAAATATAATTCTAGCTGATGAAGCAAGAAGAACATGTGCCCCTGGTGTTGATTGCCAAACTTTTGACAGTGTTGCTGCGAGAAAAGATTTTCCTTTTAAGGTCCAGTCGTATGTAGATGTTAAAAATGCTGATGAAGGTGGAACAGGGGGGCAAGGCAATACTGTTATATATTCTGTGCCTTCGCTCAGATCAGCTTGTCCAGATGTACAAATGGCAAAAGCCAATCCTAGAAAGGCATCTGGTTTTGCTATGGATTTAGATGTTAGAAGACAGATACCTGTTGACTCAAAAGATAAAACAAACCCGATGAATAATGGTGGTATTCACTCTGTTACAAGATCGTTTGAAGCAATTCAATGTTTAAGAAAAGCTCCAGATGGAGAAGAGTTAGATGAGGCTGAAACGTTTAAAATGTGTATTACGGATGTAAAACCTACTGACTTTGTTGTTGCAGCAGTGTATGAAATTGAGCAATGGTTAGATTGTTTAATTGGGGATGCTGATTGTAGTGAAAGTAGAGTATTTGCATTAAGAATGGACCCACTTTACGGAGGTCAAATGAAATGTGCAAAGCCTGACTGTGAAATTAGATATTTTGAATATGAATATCTTAAAAATATTGCACCAGGAGATGCCGCATCTCAGATCCCAGATGATATAGATAAGAATTTGGTAAATACCTTTCAACCTGTAACAGACGCATACTATATTCAAACACCTTGTAAGATTAGAATCAATAAATGGGGAGTACATGACATACCATGTATTTGGGATATTTCTCCATACAAAAAGCAATTTCAAATTCAGAAATCAGCATATATGCCACTTGATCCTACAATGCCTCAGACCTTTGATGAGTATTGGAATGGTGGTGTAATGCCTGAATTAAGAAAGAGATCAAATTCTTGTATATAAATTTATATTAAATATTTATGATAGTTGAAGTTATACAAAAGGTAAAAGAAGTAGTAACAAAGAAGCATCTTCTTAACTACGTTTCGATGTTAGTTAGTGTATTTTTTATGTTCTCAGCATTAAATACTTTTGCTGCTGAATGTATCGATGTTGCTAATTTACCAAAGATTGATGTTGTAAAAGGATATCAAAGTGAAACTGAACTAACTAAATCTTCTACTGCAGATCCTTCATATAACGCTCAGACAACGACAATGAACATTGTTATGGCAAGTGCAAACGGGACATTGCAAAATCTAGTTCCTCAAACACTTTCAAACTATCAGGCTATTAAAGATAATCCAAATATACCAACTTATGCAAAAGGTGGAATGGTAGGATCAATGGATAACGCGGTTATAGCGATGTTCAATAATTTTCAAGGTGTTAATATTCCAAATTACTTAGCAAGTGAATGGGTTCCAGGTTTTGATACTTCTTCAACAGGTATCTATGCTGCTTCAGATGGATATGGATATCTTCAGGAATCAAATATTGATAGTCTTTGGGATAGATTAAGACTAATTTCCTACGTTTTCTTTGTTGTAATACTAATCGTTGCTGGATTCATGATTATGTTCAGACAGAAGATTGGTGGGCAGTTAGCTGTAAGTATCTTTAATGTTCTTCCTAATGTAATTATTTCATTAATACTTGTAACATTCAGTTTTGCGATAGTGGGACTTTTGCTAAATCTTGGAGTTATGGCAGTGAATGTTGTTGGATCTGTACTTGGTGTTACTACAAATACTGCAATTACTGTAGATAGCCCATTCTCTTTAGTAGGTGCAATATTCTCAGGTAAAATTGAAGTAATAGGTGGAAATGCAAGTATTGCAAACGTTGCTACTATTGCGATTGCTTCACTTGTGGCTATTGTTGCAGGAATTACAGCTTCTGGTGGGGCAGGTACCGCTGCTGTTGTTGCGGGATTAATTACCATCTTGTTTATAGGGATAATTGTTGCTGCTATTATTATTTATGCCTCAGTAAGGGTATACATAACAATACTTACTGCATATTTAGGTATTATTTTTAATACTATCCTCTCTCCATTATTCTTAACGGTCGCTGCGTTTCCAGGTCAAAGTCATATGATTATGGATTGGATGAATAGGATTCTTAAAGGAGTGTTAACCTTCCCATTAGTATATTTCTTCCTAAACCTAGGTGCCTTTATTTTGAGTTGTGAAATAAATATAGCGTTTCCATCAGGATTGATGAGTGGCGATTTTGCAAATGTTCAGACTGGAAGTGACAGTCCTGTGGGTTGGTTCTTAAAGAGCTTCATTGTTGTGGCACTATTCTTTTTTGCCGCTGATTCACCAAAGATACTTGATGACTTCTTGGTAACAAATAGTGGTAAGGGAGCAATTGGCGCAATTGAAGGAATGAAGAAAGGATTGTCTAGAATTCCTCTGGTTGGTTCATTCTTTGGTTAAAAACAATAACAAATGGCAAAACCTAGAAAACAAAAAGGATTCAAAGATCCTCTCGATTCAGTATTCGGGGTTATCTTTGGAAATGCAAAATCTAAACCAATTAAGGTTAAGCCTACAAAATTATCAGGAGCTAATGCTTCTCAAGAATTAGCTAGGGGACTTGCTGAAATTGCCGCAAGCCCTGCCAACTATGTTACCGGAGGGTTTAATGCCCTCGTTGGAGAATATCCAAACCAGATCAACCTTGTAGAATTCAATTATGATAAGTTTAATGATCAATTAAGAGGTGGTGATAATAGTGCTGGTAGGTTTAGAGTCCGAGCAGGTGACGTACCTTCCTTTTTAACAAATCCAAATAAATTTATCGATTCTGTATTTGAAAAAGCCAAGCAAGAACGAAGCATGGCTAAATGGCTTCACCTTGGTCGTGGAATGGATTCCGCTCTTATGGCTACTTGGGCAAAACAAAATGGTTTTTCAAATAAAGATTCCATTACAATTGGATTGGCTGCTGGAAACTGGTTAGGAGTAGACCAGAAGAATGAAGCAAGGAAGAAATTTGCTGAGAATATAGTTTTAAGCTCTATTGGTGGAAAAATTGATGCCGATAAGAACTTTATGCCACCGGATATGGCTAGAGCTGTACATAATGCATTGGATAATGCTAAATATCACGATTTCATAAGGAAGCCCGGTGAATTAGAACAAGTTTTGAAAACAGTACCAGGACTCTCGTCTAGACCAGACTTTAATCAAATAGTCTCAGATATAAAGGATTCATATAAAAAGCAAAGTACGAGAGTTTATGGAATTGGTAAAGACATTGATAGAGGGGGTAGTTCATGGATAACAGAAGGCGGAATTAATAGAGAAGGGTACATCTCAATTCTTCAAGAGAACATGGGGTATAAAGCCAAACTATTAAGTGGTACTTCCGATCCGAAAGAAATGGCAGAGAGAAACCGATTATTGAAGGCACAAGGAGCTTTAGAAGCGCTAAGAAGAGTGAAAGGACCTGGGTACGGTGGAAATGGATTAGATCAAGTTCAAGCTGATGCTGCAGAAATGATTAATGGTCTGAAGAAAGATCTTAAAGCAAATAGTGGTGATCCTGCAAAGAGCACCATTATTAAAGGTTACATAGATCAACTTACAAAACAATATAATGAAGCAGCTGAAAGAGAACAGAAGCTTCGAAGATTTACCAATCCATTTAGAACGTCTTTAAACGGAAATTTCTCAAAATATAAATCCCTTTTGCTCTCAAGTGTAGACTACGAACTCCAAAGAGAGAAATGGGATTTAGCCTCCACAACTGATGCTGCAAAACGGGCTGAAATTCTAGGGAGAATAACCTTTTTTGAAAATAAGAAAAAAGGTTTAAAAACAATGACCGGAATGGAATGGAGATTACTTTTAGGTGATTTGCAAGGAGCTATCGGTGGATTACAAGCATCTCGTGAATTGCCTGCAAATATACTCTCAGGTAAATTTTGGAATAAAAATGCACAGGGTAACTTAGCACCTAGTGATGGAGCAAGGATTCAGATTTTAGATCAAATAATCGATCGAAAAGGAACTAAAGGTGTTTGGTCTCCTGATATCTTTATCCCAAGGCAAGATATTTCAGCTGGATATGCGTCATTAACTGGTATGTACTATTTGACTCCTGGTTCATTAGCGAGAACCTTCTTGTATAACGGTGAAGGTTTTGCATACCTTAAGTACTTAGAAAGAGCTAACCTTGCAAATCACTTAAATAAAACTGGATTTACGACTCAATTGCTTGGTGAACTACAAGGAGTGATGGCAAGTGATGAAAAATTTGCTAAGGAAATGAAGAATTTCATCTCAGATGGAAAAATAGATTTAAATGCATTTTCCCTAAATTATAAATCCTTTATGAATTCGCTCGATGCGAAGAAAGGAAACTTAACTGGAACTTGGGGGAAACTTGAATCTATGATGAAGCGTGATCAGAACAGCATGCTTACCCGATTAACTGCGGTGTTTGGGTCGGGTAATAGAGTATTACAAAGAATAAATGCAGTCTATAGTGATACTATTAAAGATAGAGTAAATAAATATCTTGTCGAAAATGTAGTTAGAAAATGGTTAGGACATGAAGTCGCTGATCAGTTGATAGCAGTTGGGTTAAAGAATATCGGTGTTAAACAATTAATGACAATGGCTGTTTCAGAGTGGGCTGCTGGGATTGGAGCGGCTGTTGGAGGACCAATTGGAGCAGTACTTGGTGCCGTTGTTACCTACCTTGCTACAAGTTTTCTAGAGAGTATTATTAAACCTTTTATTAAAATTTTCTTTGCTTTCTTATGGGCCTTTTTAGTTGTCCTTATTGCTTTCATAGCTTGGATTGTGTTGCTATTATTCCCTGGCTCATATCCTGGACCTCAACAACATATCCCTCCAACAGATAACTTTGAGTGCGTAGGGGGTAATCCATTTGCCGGACTATATAACTTTCAACCAGCTACTGACCCTGGTAATTTGCCAAATGCTCCTGCAGACTCAACCTGTCCAATTCTAGGAGACACACTTCCTTGTACTCAAGGTAGTGGACCTGGAGCTTCACAATACCATCAAACCTACCATGGAGTTGATATTGGAAATGTAGGAGATGCGATATGGTATGCCCCTACAGACGGTCAAGTAATATCACATTCAGCGGTAAATATTTGTCAGAGTACAGGTAAAGATTACGGAGGTGTTACATTATTCAGAGATAGTATGGGAACTGTATATAGAATCACTCACGCAAGAATACTTGCATCAGGGAGTGTATCAAAAGGTACTCCAATTGCCATAATGCAATTTGACCTAGTTAATGATGGTAGCTGTTGGACTGGACCTCACTTTCATTTGGACGTTCAAGCCGGTGGTGCATGGGTTGATGCTCAAAAGTGGTACGAAGAGAAATTAAAGTGTAATATAGTGCCTAGTGGAAATGGCGCAGCTTACGGATGTGCTCCGTAAAATAAAACAATTTATACTTGCGAATAAACCATTGGTCATAATTGTGACTGGAGTTGTGTTTGTTATTATCTTGTTTGTTATTGCTCTGTTGCCAAAGAATAAATATTCTGACCTAGCTTTAATTGAACAGCCTCTATATTTTTATGAGAATAAAAAGGTAAATATATCACCAGAAATATATAAAGATTTCAAAACACCTAAAAAAGGCTTAGAGATTTATAGAATAAATAGTGATAATCAGAATATTAAAGTCGAAGGAATACTAACAAGATTAAATGTTGCTTCGCCAACTAAAAATGTATTTGGCGAGAATATTGCATATACTTGGAGTAATAAGAAAGGGGATAATGTCCAATATGATGTAAAAAGTCAGACAATGAGTTTACAACTCTCTGATTCATTTGTAGTATTCCCATCTCTTGCTTCGCCTTCTGATGATCAGTTAAGAGATTCTTTCAAAGAGTTTGCTAAGAAATATATTAATTCAGAGTACGAATATGTTGATATTGAGGTTGAAAGAAGAACTTCAGATATTATTATCTCAAGCAGAAGATTAGTGAATGGTATTCCACTACAGAGGCCAGGTATTATTAAAAATTATGATTACATTCTCCTTGATACACAATTTAAACTTAAATCTTTGCGATTCAACCTATTAACTATTCAAGAACAACCTGTGAACAAATTGAAGATAATTTCACCTGTTCAGTTATCTTCTGTAGTATCTAACCCAAACTATCCAAAGGAAATTACAGATGGGATTGTAAAGGGATTGGATGGAGGCAAGAAAATAACGGATGTAGGCACAAGACCTGACTATATTCAAGGAGATGATAGGCTAGATGTACCAAATCCAGCTGTATATAAAGCTAAGGATATTGAACTCGTATACTTCTATTCAAATGTTGATCAACAATTTCTAACCCCTGTATACAGAATGAATTTAGATTCGAGTATTGTATATAAAGGAAGTACGTACACTATTGACTCTGTAATTAATGCCAGTGCAATCGACCCAGACTTTGTATATATACCCTCTAACATAGTTTACGCAGATTAGGGGTATACAATCTTTAACCAATGCTGATATGATATTCTAATGAAAAAGATACTTGTAACAATAATCCTGTTTTTAGTAATGATTTTCCCATCAGGAGTAGGGGCAGTTACAACAATTTCAAGAAGTGATATCCCAATTGACGAAACTCTCTCAGATCTCTCTCAAGACAAGATATTAGCCCCTAAGAATATTGTAATATCAAGAATATATACAAGTAATGATGAGTATAGCCAAGACTCAAAGCTTTGGGTTCAATCCCTATACTACTTCTCCGTAACAAGACTTGGATTTCTTGACCTCCCATATACATATTTAGTAGATAGAGACGGAAAAGTATATGAAGGAAAAAAAGGTGGAGTATACACAGACCCACATACACAAACCCAAAAAGGAACAATCGTAATTGGATATCTTTCAAACGAAGAGGACATTACCTCTTTTGCAAATATATCAATTAAACAAATAATTACAGAAAATTCTAGACGATATGGAATATCAAGAAAGAATGTAGGTGTGAATGAAGTTGCACTTCTTGCTGTTGAAAATGGAGTATCTAAGCTAGTTATTAATCCTGATACGTCAGACTTTGCAAGAAGTATGAATTCAAACCTGAATTCAATTGTGTACTCAAGTAAGCCAAATATTAAATATACAGCTGAGGTAAAAGAAATTTCATATAATAAAGAAGTTAAATCCACAGAGAAATTCACAGTAACTGTGGCATTTGAAAATAAAGATAATTTCCCATGGTTTAGTGCTTCAGAATATATATACCTTTCAACAAAAGGATCCCAAGAATCACCATTTGCAGTTAACGGAAAATGGGAGAGTTTTAGTAAACCACTTCTTGTATCAGATAAAACAATAATGCCAGGAGAAGAATTAAAACTAGAATTTGAAATGCAAGCCAAACTACTTCCAGGAACATATACTCAATCATTTAATCTGTTAACACTACCAAGTAATGTGTTCTCAGGTTCACAATTCAACGTATCATTCAAAGTCCTAAAAGGAGACTTCAAACTCGTTAAGATTGTAGGAATACCTTCTTTGAATGTAAGGTCATGTATTGGTCCAAAATGTCCAGTCATAACACAAGTAGGAGAGAACCAAATATTTGTAATGGAAGAGAAGAATGCCGGTTGGTATAGAATTAAGTATTTGGAAAAGAAGAGTGGATGGGTGTTTGGACAATATGTAGAGGAGCTTTAAAATGAATTTTCATAGAAATTAATGAACGACCCAATATTACAAGGTTTAAATCCTGCACAACAAGAAGCGGTACTATATACAGAAGGACCTCTTCTAATTTTTGCTGGAGCTGGAAGTGGTAAAACTAAGACGGTGACAAGAAGAATTGCATACCTAATTTCTCGAATGGGAATTGACCCAGAAGAGATATTAGCGGTAACTTTCACTAAAAAAGCAGCAAACGAAATGTTAGAAAGAGTAAATGGAGTATTAAAAGAAATTAGATACCCAGGAGAAACTAAACCTGTAATTGGGACATTCCACTCAATTGGTGCTCAGATTTTAAGAAAAGAAGCTAAGCATCTTGGTCTAACACCAAACTTCTC
>CAZIIC010000019.1:0-15503 GCA_964539195.1 uncultured Candidatus Saccharibacteria bacterium | reverse complement strand
GAATGGGAATATGGATATTACCCTTGAACAAGAACAGAGCTGTACTACTGATGGTAGGATTCCAGTTCAGATAGGTTTGTACTATATTTCAGATAGTACTTTATATATTACTAATGTAATTAGAGATGATCCATTGTTGTACACTCAACAATGTATTGTTTCTGTTAATTATAGTATTTCAAATTGGAAGAAGAATGTTGAGAATCTAAAAGTTGTGTATATGGCCGAAGAAGGTACTGAGCAACCTGCATCTCTTTGCTATTACAACAACAATATTTATGCAAATGGTGATGTATATTCTTCAGTAGAATCATGCAACATTTGTAAATGTGATAATGGTATTTCTAAGTGTACAAATGACAGAGTTTGTACAGACACTTCACTAAAGAAGTAGTCCAAGATATATACCAATTAGTGAGGTGAAGATTGTAAATAGCCAGAATCTCATTACTACTTTGTAACTTGGCCATCCCAGAGCTTGAAAATGATGATGAATTGGAGCGATCTTAAACACTCTTCTTTTAAAGAACTTTACAGCAAGTATTTGAATTACACTTGAAGCTAAGATACCCCATGTTATTAGTGAGATAAAGAAGTATGGGAGAAGGTTTCCTGTCATTAAACAAATATAGAATGCTGCAAAACCAAGTGGCATAGCTCCTGGTCCACCATTCCAGAATCTTGCTGGTGGAATGTTAAAGTACAGGTCGACAATTATTGCACCTATACATACAGCTATGAAAGGTATAAAGGTAAATTGTCCTTGTATTACTAATAGTATTGCAATACTTGAGAATACAATTCCCATTATACCAATCATTAATCCATCTGCACCGTCTGTAAGTTCGTTTGCATACACAGCAAACTGATTAATTAAGGCGAGTATTGGAATCATAATTGGCGTAAATGCTATAGATATACCTTGAAAAATATTTATCTCAGGTAATAATCCTGATTTATATAATAACCAAGTTACTCCAACATTAAGAATTACTGCGATTGCTAGTTTACCTATTCTCCATTCAAATGTTTCTTGTAATGCCTTTAATCGAACATTATTTTTTATAGAGTTTGTAAATACAACATCAATAAGTCCCCAAATACCAAAAAGTACAAAACCAATAAGTAGGATTTGTAACGATGAGTTCATTTCCATCGTTAACAAGCTAATAATTGGCACGACAATGAGGATTAGTACTCCTCCCATATTAGGTGTACCGTTGGTTTCTTCTACATTCATTATCTTTCTAAAAAGGGCGTTACTTTTTCCATCGATTCCTGCTTTAGATGCCTTTATCTCAACGGTTTGTTTGAATTTATACATAAAGCCAATCATTACTGGAGCAAATAGTGCAGAAGCTATAATTGAAAAGAATAGTGCGTTAAATGAATCTTTAATAATTTCTAACATGTTAATATATTTAATATTATTTATTGATTATCTCATCTCCCCTTTGCTATTTCTAGGTCATCTGCTATTACCTTAAATATATCTATCCAAATTGGTACTGCGGTAAATGCAGCGTATGAACTGTTCTTTGGCTCTTCTACTCTTACAAGCATTATCATCTTTGCTTCTTCTACTGGAGAAAAACCTACGAATGTTGCATTTGTCCTGTCATCATAATATCCAGGTCCGTCTTTTCTAGGTATTTGTGCCGTTCCTGTTTTTCCAGCGATACTATACTTTGGAAGTAGTCTGTTAAATTGTTCTTTAGGTTCTCCATTTCTTACTACCCCTTCCATCATTTTCGCTACCATAGATGCTGTTTTTTGAGATATTGGAGTTGCAAGTACTTGTGGTTGTATATCAATTACTTCCTCTTTTTCTTGTACTTGTGAAATTATTTGTGGTCTCATTCTTTTACCCTCGTTAGCTATAGTGCTTAATGCGGAAGTGATTTGAAGAGGTGTTGCTGAAATACTTTGACCAAATGATGTCGTTGCAAGGTCTAACTTTGTCCATTGCTCGTATGGTGTTAGATATCCTGTTGCCTCATCTTGCAATCCTATTCCTAAAAATTGCCCTATTCCGAACTCTTTAAGCTTTGGGTAGTAGTATGGGTGTCCAGTGTCTAGTGCCACTTGAGCTGTACATGGGTTATTGGATTTCTCTAGGATTCCTCCTAATGTTAACTTACCACTTGGTAATTTATTCCATGTATAGATTGTTTTATCATATAACTTTAATGATCCTGTTTTATCATTACACATATAATCGGGTTTAATATTTCCAGATTCTAGACCAATTGATATTGATATTGGTTTGTTAACTGATCCGTATTCATAAACATCTGCTACAGCCTTATTTCTATATATCCACCCCTGCCCCACATTCCAATATTCGTTAGGGTTATAGTCTGGGTAGTTTGCCATCGCAATTATTGCTCCAGTATTAGGATCCATTAGTACCACTGAACCGCTTTTTGCTCTCTGTTCAATTACCTTCTTCTTTAATATCTCTTCGATTTTCATTTGTATAACAGGGTTGATTGTTAACTTGAAGCTTTTGCCTTGTCTTGGAAGTATCGGATCATATTCTGATGTTAGAATAACGTTTCCTAATGAGTCTTTCTCTTCATAGGTGTAACCTTTTCTTCCAAGGATATCTGAGAAATAGAAGCCTTCAACTCCATATTGTCCTACATCAACACCTTCTGAGTTTTTACCTATAAACCCTAAAATATGACTTGCCAACCTTCCGTTTGGATATACTCTATCCTCCTTTTTAACAAAATGTAATCCAAATCCTTTGTAATATCCTCCATTACCATTTTCAAATATTTGAGCCTCTTCTAAGGCTTTCTTCTTTTCAATAGGTACATCTTCTTTAATTTTCACATACATAAAGTCATCAGTTAGTTTCTTTTTAACATCTTCTTGTTTAAGACCTAAAATACCAGCAACTGTGGCAATATATTTATCTTTATTATTAAAAAATAGTTCTCTTTCGTCCTTAAGTGAACTTAAAGATGCATATACTTCCCAAACTGGTTGGTCAACAGCAAGTACAGTGCCATCAGATGCATATATTATTCCACGTGTAGCTGATTGATCTTTGCTTTCTAAGTATTGGGCTTTGGCAAGGTTTGCATACTTATCTCCTTGTACTATTTGCCATCTAAATGCTTGGATTAGTACACCAAAGGCAATTAAAGAGATAAAGGAGATTACAAGTATAAAGTGCAGGTTTTTAATTTCAGGTATCTTTGTACTTTTTTTCTTTTCTCTTTTATGAAAGCTATACATTATCGTAATGCATTTACATTGTTTGTAACATATACAAACTGTGTAGCTTTGCTAGGTGATAGTTTGTACTTTTTGTTTGTAAGGTTCTGGACAACTGTTATTGATTGAGCGTTTGCTAAATCTTTTTCAAGCTCTCTATTCTCTTGTAGTAGTAGGTCTTTTTCACTATTTAATGATTGTAGTTTTCCTCCTAAAGGACTAAGCATTGAGTTAATATATAGCTGTGTTCCAAGAAAGAATACTAATCCAATAACTAGAATAATATATGGAAGTTTTTGATAGCTAATTAATCCGGTGTTTGTAAATTTGGATTTTAATTTTCTTTTAATTTTGTCTGACATACGGGCAGTATTTCAAATATTTAATTTTTCATTAGAGCTCTGATTCGTGCAGAGTGTGACCTACTATTTCTTTCAATCTCTTCTTTTGATGGAGACATTCCATCAATAGAAATAGTTGCTACTCCCTGACTCTCTTTTTCTTTAAAGAAATTTTTAGTAATTCTGTCTTCAAGTGAATGAAACGAAATTACTGCAAGTATTCCTTTACTGTTTAAGAGCTCAAATCCTTCATCTAGACCACTTTTTAGTGCTCCTAATTCATCATTGACTGCTATTCGCAGGGCCTGAAAGACCCTGCGCGCAGGATGATGGCTGTCCTCTCTACGCTTAGTTGTAGGTACAACTTTGTAGATGAGAGATTTAAGTTCTCCAACGGTTTTAATTTCTTTACTCTTTTTAATCAAAGCGGCTATTCTTGGTGAGAATCTTTCTTCTCCAAATTCATAAAAGAGTTTGGTGAGTTGTTTCTCATTTAATACTTTTAGAAGGTCTGCGGCTGTAATGTTAAGTGAACTATCCATTCTCATGTCTAGTGGATCATTATCACTTAAGTAGCTAAATCCTCTTCCTTTGATATCGATTTGACGAGATGACATCCCGATATCCATAAGTATTCCATCTGGCTTCCTATCGTAATTGCTTAGTATTCTTTTAAGATGTGCAAAGTTTTCATGTTCAAGTTTCCAATTCCCTTTTTGTAGTTGGGTCTTGAAATTTGATTTAACATATTCAATTGCTTCTTGATCTTGATCAATACTCACTAAGAGTCCCTGTTCAGTTAAATGTTTTAATATTTCAATTGAATGTCCTGCTTCTCCTAATGTAGCGTCTACATAGAAACCATTTTCTTTGATTTGTAGAGCATCAATAGATTCATTTAATAGTACGGATGTATGATATTTCATTGTTTATTCATTTGACTAATTTCATCTGCGATCTCTGAGCTATTCTCCTGTAATTGTTGTAGCTTCTTTTCCCATGCCTTCTTGCTCCATACCTCAATCCAATTTACAAGACCTATGAATACAATTTCATCCTCTAGTTGCGCATGTTCAAATAATGGTTGGGGGATTACAAATCTTCCTTGTCCATCAAGTGTTATTTCACTTGCACTTCCTATTAAGAATCTGCTTGTGTCTCTTACTTTACTGTTTATAAAAGAGCCATTCATTACTTCGCTTCCAATCTTTTCCCACATCCCTTTGTTTACTACTACCAAACAGTTTTCGTACCCTCTTGTTACTATAATTTCATCTCCGAGTTCCTCTCTAAATTTCTTTGGTAGAGCAACTCTTTTCTTCTCACCTATTCTGTTTTGGTACTCTCCTATTATCATGTCTTCAGTTTAACAAATTTCACCACCTTGTGCCACTGCTCACCACTTAATATACGATTACGTGAATAAATGGTCAAGAGAATAATGTTACAGGATGAAATATAGGGAATTGACCCCATAGTTAATAAATCTGTCTGAGAAATATGAATTGATTAAAAGATAACTCTTAAAGTATTTCTTCTATAATTCTTTGTGCAGAATCAGTTGGGAATAAATCGTTTGTAATTACTTTTGTATTGTTTATAGACATGAACTTCTTTTCTAGAGCATTTAGTAGACTCTCTCTTGATATTTCTCCTTCTCGTACTATTGTTGCAAGTCCTATGGCTTCTAGAACCTTTGCGTTCTTTTCTTGTTCATTATGTGTTACCCATGGAATTGGGATTAATATACATGGCTTTTTAAGTACGCCTAATTCATACACGGTATTAGCTCCTGATCTTCCTACAAATAGATCGCAGGTATTAAATACGGTTCCTATTTCATTATCTCCTACAAATTTGGTAAGAATGAACCTTTTCTGCTTTTCAGGTGTTAGTTTTAGCCTATCTTTTATGAGTACATCATAGTCTTTAAATGTTTGATTATCTCCAGTTTGAAGTATTACCTGATACTTTTCTAAGAGTTGAGGAAGTGAATCTCTAATTGAGATATTCAAGATGTGTGAACCTAGTCCTCCACCTGATACATATAATATTGGGAGCTTTTCACTCTTTAGATTTGCAACTTTAATGGCTAGTTCAGTTTTAGGCTCTGAGTTAAATATCTCGTCTCTTATTGGATTACCAACTATTGTACATTTATTTGCTGGAAAGTATTGTAGTGACTGCTTAAACGTTACAAATATTCTCTTTGCAAACATCCCCGCTATTTTGTTAGTTAGACCTACTGCTGCTGTTTGTTCATGAATATATACCGGTATCTTTTGGATATATGCAGAAATTGCAACTGGAAGTGAGACGTATCCACCTGTTGAAATCACAATGTCTGGTTTAAACTCTTTTAAGTATTTATATGCGTCAATTAATCCTAATATTGATCTAAAAAGAAGAGATACTGTTGTGATTGAAATTGCTCTTTGAAGTTTTCCTCCTCTAATTTTTACAAATCTAAAACCTTTGTTACTTAATCTTCTCTCTTCCACTGATCTAGGGTCTGTGTCTCCTATCATGCCTAAATCACCACCAATATAGAGGAGGTTTTCGTTAATATTTTCATATCTTTTTGAAAGCTCGTTTATTAATGCTGTGGAAACTGATACATGGCCACCACTACCTCCACCTGTAATTACAATTCTTTTATCGAGTGTCTGTTTTTGCATATCTACTTATGTTTAATAATAATCCGATGGCAGCTAGTGTTACTATAGTATTAGAACCACCGTAAGTAAAGAAAGGAAGTGGTATTCCTGTAAGTGGAATTAAGGCTACGTTTGCAGCCATATTGAGAAGTGCCTGAATTACTAACCATACTGTTATACCTGCAACAAGTAGTTTGGCAAATCGGTCTTCAAGTGACATTGCTAGCTTAAATCCCAAGTACAGGATTGTTAAGAACAAACCAACTAAGATTAAGGCTATTGCAAACCCAAGCTCTTCAAGAATTACTGCAAATATTGAATCGGTAAAGGCTGTGTTTTCAACAAGGTATCCAAACCTTTGTCTACTTTGTCCAAACCCTTTTCCCCAGAATCCGCTTGAACCAATACCGATAAGTATTTGTTGTATTTGATATCCTTCTCCTGTTGGATTATCAACTTCACCTTGAAAAAGGAGATGGAGAAATGTTTTGATTCTATCAAGTCTGTAACTTTCAAGAGTACCTGCAAGCACACCTAAAATCCCTAGTCCTCCTGCAATTAACATTGATCCAAAGGTATGTATTCTATCTTCTCCAGAAAGGAAGAATATCAAAAATGATGTTGCCGCAATTACAATTGTTGTACCCATATCAGGTTCAAGCATTACAAGAAGTAGTATTGTTCCTACAACAACTGTGAATTGAATTAGTTTTGTTATAAATTCTTTCTTTTGGCTCTCCTGCGTATTACCTTTCTGTTTACTTTCTTTAGAAAGGATAGCTGAGAGATAAATAATAATTGAAAGCTTTGCAAATTCTGCAGGTTGAAATGTCATTCCTGCTATCTCTATCCATCTTCTTGATCCATTAATATCATTACCAAAGATTAGTACAAGTATTAGTGTTGTAAGCGTAAAAAGCAGAAAGAGGACTGCAAACTTTGAAATGAGTTTGTAATCAATAAAGTACATTATAGCGCCAGCTGATCCTCCAACTATTAGCCAAATGATGTGTTGTTTAAGGAAATAGAAAGGATCGTTAAAAACCTCACTTGCTTTATATACACTTGCATCAAAAATCATAATTGTTCCAAAAAGTATGAGTGCTATGAATATATATAGAAGTGTTTTATTCACACTACCCTTCCCATTATTTTCCTTTTTATGCGCTTTGATATTTCTGTACATGTATGTGTAATTAATATACTATGAATTATGATTAATGGTAATGGTAGACCTAAAAATTTAGGACTATTGTTTGTAGTTGGTGGCTTTGGTGGTAGTGGTGCCACAACTATTGCAAAAATGCTTGCTAGAAATTTTTCGCTTAAAAGGATATATGCTGGAGGATTAATGCGAGAAGTTGCTAAGCAAAAGGGATTTCCCACTTATGAAGATTTTCTCAAAAGTATTACAGATATTGAGCTTGAGAAGTTAGATAAGGAATTGGATAGAAAGATGGTTAAGTATAGCTATATGCCTAATACTTTAATTGATAGCAAAATATTTGCCTCCCTTTGTAGTAAATATAATATTCAAACTACAGTTAGGATTTGGCTTGATTGTGATATTGAAGTTAGAGCACAAAGAAAAGCATTAAAGGATAATCTTAAGTATGAAGATGTTTTGACAAATCTTCAAATGAGATTTATGAAGGATAAAGAGAGGTTTGAAAAATTATACTCTATAGATTATTCAAGTCCGAAGAAGTACAATGATATTGTTATTGATATTACAAAGCTTAATGAGAATCAAACATTAAAGTTAATTTTAGAATTAATAAGTAATGGCAGATATATTAGTAAATAATGTTAGTAGTAATATGCCACCTGTAACAACTCCTCCTGTTGTTACCCCTACCCCACCAACTTCTCCTGTTACACCTCCACCTTCAGATAATCCAGATGATTTAGATACTCGATGGACTAGATGGAGATGTTTAGTCTGTAATTATACTTATGAAGGTAGAAATCCACTAAAGAAATGTCCAAGATGTGGAAATGAGAATCCTGATAAGTTCAACGATGTTGATTAGAAATTTACGGCAGAGGCTGATGTGAATATTTCAATGAAATTTGATTATGCTCCAAAGCTAAGTGGGAAACAGGCAATAATTAATGGGCTCTCAGCTGAATTTAAAATCATAGGAGTTCTTTCTTCTACAAAATTTTCTGGAAGTGCCTTTTGATCTCTTAAGTGACCGATTATTTGATCTCTATCAAATTCTCTAAACATATTACTTGTGTCGAGAGGCTCAAAAAAGTCTTCTGCCTTATTCATAGCTAATTCTGTCTGACTAAGAATTGATTCAGGAGTAAAACCAAGTATAAGGAATTTTGTTTGAGTTCCCGGAACAGCTTCGTAATCCATTACATTATAATATCTAAGGCCATAACCTGCTAAAAAATGTCTCTGTTCTGGAGTGAGGTTCTCTATATTGAGTGAAGGATTTGCAACAAACTTACCAGCATCAAAATAGTTCATGAAGATTTTAAACTTTTCTAGTACCCTTGGTGAAATACAGTTTCTTAAATACTCTATTCTTCCAACTTCCCCATCAATTAGTCTGAAATTAGTCATTATACATATACTTATTTTATACTATATTATAGGGCTTTGTTTTGAAATATTCAATCTAAGGAGTGCCGGGAGAGGGAATTGAACCCTCACTCCCTTGCGAGAACTGGATTTTAAGTCCAGCGCGTCTGCCAATTCCGCCATCCCGGCATAGTTGTAAGTATATTACAAAGTATCTTTTATCACAATATCGCTACCCTATTTCCCTTTGGTTTTGCTTGAATAAGTGGTAAAATAGTGGCCTATAGTTATGAGCGGTGAATTTGTTGAAAAATCAAAACTTGAGGTCGAAAGATTTGAAGAGTTAAATTCTCTTTACTTTTATTATCTTCAATATTCTCAGCCTTCCTTTCTTCAGCAACAAAATGAATTAGGGAAAGTTGTGCCTTGGGAAGTTACATACTCCCTTCCTCAAGATGATATACAGGTAATGACAGTTAGATACTCACAAAATTTTTTGAGAATTAATGATTTATCTAAAGCTGATTTCCCACAACCACTTTTTGTATTCCATCTTAATACTCGTAACTCCCAACTCAGATTTAATAATCCCGTTACAAATGTTGATATAAATATATACAATTCTATATCATCAGAATTAGCTCCTGATTGTTTCAATATAGATCTGGAGAATGGTAGAGCAGTTGTAAATAAGAGAAAAAAGATGCCATTTAAGGATGATTCTGAACTAGATAAATACTTAAATATTTTAGTTCCTAAATCTGAAGATAATTGGAAGCAATTAGTTAAATTAATATCAACAGATAATAGCAATGTTCCTGTGATAGTTAAAGAAGCTGTTGTTGAACTTGGAAATAAAGATGTTTCAGAGCTTAGTATCAAAGATATTAATGATATAAGAAAAAAAGTAAGGAAAAACGAATTCCGAATGAAACGCAAAGATATTCAGACTGCAAATTCGTTAATTGAAATTGTAGATATTATTAGACAAGATGATTTTTTAAAGGCAACAAACTTTTTCAAAAGTTCAACACCATGGTTACAGAGAAGGACAAATATCAGAAATGCTGGTAATTTAGTAGCTGCATTCACCGTTATGTTTGGAGTCGGAACTGTTTTGTTTAATTTAGATGAGACACTTGATCAAGTTGATCCAAAAACTCCACAAGAACTGTTTGACACAATGGCTAACGCAACCTTCTTTGATTCAACATATTATGAAGCCATAAATCTAAGTCAGGAGAAGAATTTGAAGAAATACTATAAATTCTTAACAAGTTTAGTGAATGTTACAAAGAATTGGGGCGGAAATGAAGTTAAAGTAAATAACATTGTATTTCCTAATCTTACTAATGTGTTTTCATTAATATATGCACATTTAAATGGAGATAATCTTGAAGAATTAATTGTAAAAGATGAAGTCTCAGAGGATTTATTAGAGAAAGTAGAGATAATTAATGAACCTGATGAAAAATGGGAAGGAGATAATGAAGCGACAAAGGGATTCCTAAAAAATCTTTTAAATGTATTTGGATATTGTAAACGTGCATTAGAAAGAATTCCTACTATATTTACAGAAAATACATTAGACAAGGATGAAGCACATTACTACACAGATGGCTTAGATTTCAAGTTACCCTCGCCGTATGGTCATGGGATGTGGCATAACAATCCTACAGCATTTTTCTCAACAGTTATTCATGAATTTAATCACGGAATACATTTTAAAGATCTTATTAGTATTCTGAAGGAGATTAGTTTAGAAGATTACGCTGAGTTAATTGGGTTGCAATATGGGTTTGCAAACTCAATACTTGAAAGCTGGTTAATTGAAGGTCCTGATTCCTTCCCGCTTTTTTCCGAGTGGATGTTTAATACAAATGGTATTAAAGATTATGAATATGTTCAGATTAAAAATGACTTAAATTACCCCCAATTTGCTTACTATGTTGATGATTTAGATAAAGATATTAATGAATTTATGTTTTGGTGTTTAAGTAAGTATAAGACTATTGAACAATCAATTGAAAACAAAGAGAAAGTAAGTTTTGAAGATAAAATATTTTTACAAAAATACTATAATTATGGTATTGGGAATTGGGCTATTAATCATACAATGCATCATTTACTTAGTATAATTCCTGCAAATACTTTTAATGATGAAAATGTAGACCTCGTAGGTGTAAGTGCACTTATGGACGCCTCAAGGATAGTTCTCTTCCAACACTATTGTAAGTACTTTTTAAAACGAGAGCCAGAAGACGTTATAAAGGATATTCAAAAGAATGTACTCGGTAGCACAAATGAAAGTTATGGTCTGTACTCTTCAAAGGGTAATCTTTGGGTACATAAAAATGAGTTTATTTCAAGAGAGGGATATGATCTATTTGAAAGAGCAAACGATGGTGCATGGTTTTTAAATAGTAATATCGCAGTTAGTCAAAGACCACAACAAGGTGAGATTGTCGTTTATCCAAGCTATAACTCAAATCAAAGTTTATATAATTACTACTGTCTAGATATTGAGTCCCCTAAAGATAGAGGGCAGATTATTGAAGTCGATAACGGATTAAAATCAGGTAAATCTTTTAAACCTAAGATTGTTGATGTCCCTGTGTATACCTCTAATGGAGAAAAGTTTGGTGTTAAAAGTACTATTGTTCTAGAACATGAGGGAAATCAAATTCACTTTCCTATCAATTTTAACACTTCAGGGTTTGATTTGACGGCAGAATTAAACAAAATTAAAGTGGTAACTTCCAAAGGTGTCCCTGTCGGGGTTAAACTTGTAGATTATTTGTTACCTGATTCAAATATACAAAATATATATGGAACTCAATTAATAGGTGATGAAGGTGTAATTGTTAGCTTTACAAATTATACACAAAATGTCTTTGGTATTATGTTTCAGTCAACCCTATTTGTACTGGACTCAGCGTATGAGGAGATCGTAAGAAAGGCAATAGTCAATAAAGAATATATTGGACTTGCCTATCAACGGGAATCTGATAATAGCTATTCATCATTTTTAATCCTACATGATGGAACAAATTTACACAGACTCCCAATTATAAGGGGAAGTAACTAGTTCTAAATATTATTTATTCAATAAATATTTAAGTAGTATTCCTAATGTCCTATCTTCATTAACAAGTCCTTTCTTACACATATCAATAACTTCAGAGTATGTGTACCATCCTTCTGATATATCTTCATCTTCTTCTTTTTGAGAATTTTTTGTAATCTCAAACTCTTTAGAAACAAAGTAGTATAGATCCCAAATAACGGTGGCACCACATTTTGAAAGTTTTAAAAGATCTAAAGATTTTATTACTATCCCCGTCTCTTCCTTTACTTCTCTAATTGCACCTTCTTTAGCCTTCTCAAGCATATCTCCTGTGAAGTTATTAAGCTCTTGGAGAGTATCAAATACTTTTCCTCCAGGTATTCTATAGTCATAGGTATTTTGTTCTCTTCTGAATTCTTTAGTTAGAAGTATTTCTTTCCCATTATCGATTATGATTCTTGTACCAGGTGCTCTTTGTGCATATTCAAAGTGTTTTCCATTAACTTGCTCTGATTTAATTTGGTATATCTTTCCTTTAAAATCTATTTGCATATTATTTAGTTTTTAAAAATTGAGTTACTGTTTTCTTTTCTAGAAGTATGAATCTAGAACATGATCTCATTAATGCTTTACTTGGTAAATGTTTAAATCCTACATATACCACCTCTACCCCTAGTTTAATTGCTTGTTTAACTGCAGGAATCAAATCTGTATCCGAACTAACTAGAAAGATTGTTTGTACTTTTTTTTCATAACTTTGAATTAGAAGGTCAGTTGCCATTTGGACATCAACGCCTTTTTCAGATATCTTCCCATCATTTTTTAATAAATATCCTAGTTTATAACTATATTTATTTTTTTTAAGATTAAGCAACAGTTTTTGTTGATCAGCATGCCTTTTATCAAATTCTTTAGTACCATCAGTTTTAACTGCACCAACATAGAAGGTATTAATCTTTGAAGTATATTTATTATCTTCAAGGTATGTTTTAAAGTTTGTGAAATTGAAAGTTAGAAGACGATTAAGTTTGAGGTCTTTAAGCTTGAAATAGAAGTTACTCCCATCAATAAGTATGGAGCTAGATTTAGTCATATTTGGTGAATGTTTGAATTAGGGCCTGCAAACAGTATTTCTACTCTTGCAGGCGGGTCTGGGTAATTATAGATCAGAGGATATTCTTTTGCAAGAATATGAAGGTATAATTAATTATGGGGAAATGACTTACTTTTCCTTGATATAGGCTCTTTCTTTTATCATCTCTAAGGCTTGTGCTTTGCCTAATACGTTTGAAAGTTGCTCTACTGTAAGTGCTAATACTACTTCTCTTCTCGTACCTGTACTTGATTCAAAAGTATTGTTGTTATCTAAACATTGCCAGTTCATAAGGCCAACTTTCGCAATATATAGTTTTGGCTTTTCACCTTCCCCTAGCCAATTATCATTATCTCGAAACTGAAAGTCGTAAACAGTCAAATCATTTAGTAAATTAGATTGATCTTTTGAAAGTGATTTATTAAACGCTTTAACTGCATAATCAAAATATTCTGCTGCCGATAAGACTTCATGTGACATTTGTGTGTAAGTGTGACCCATATGATGCAAAATGCAATAATATAAGGTGACGGCGGGACTCGAACCCGCGCATAGAAGTTTTGCAGACTTCTGCCTTACCAACTTGGCTACGTCACCAGTTACTAGTTTAATGCTTCTGAAACTGTAACAATCTCTAAAATTGAGTTAGATGTTCTATTGTGCACTGAACTACCGGAGATTATAGCGATTTTATCAGTTAATTCCAATTCTCCTTGTGAATATACTGCTCCTACTACTTGTTTTATCAAATCATCTCTATGACCTGAGAAGTTGTTTATATGGTGTCCTGATACTCCGTAGTATAGGGTGAATTGTCTTACTAATAGAGGATTATTTGTCATTGCCCATATTGGAATACTAAGTCTGTGTCGAGCAAGACTTGCAACTGTTTTGCCTGTTTTAGATAGAACAATCACTCCTTTAAGATTTAGTTCTTCACTCATTCTAGCTACATTTCTAGTGATTACATCTGTTTCAATGGTTGCACTACTTGGTGTTGTAATGATTGAAGTTTTGTGATAATTGTATTCATCATTTTAACTGCTTGAACTGGGTGTTTTCCTGTTGAAGTTTCAGCAGAGAGCATAACCATGTCAGTTCCATCAAGAACAGCATTTGCAACATCTGTTACCTCTGCTCTTGTTGGTCTTAAGTTTTCTCTCATTGATTCAAGCATTTGAGTTGCAACTATTACTGGCTTTCCTTGGTTTCTACACTTTTGAACCATTTCCTTTTGAAGTATTGGTACTTCTTCAAGTGGAAGTTCAACTCCCATGTCTCCTCTTGCAACCATAATTCCATCTACGACATCTAGTATTTCATCAAAGTTTTTAACACCTTCCCAATCTTCAAGTTTTGCAAACATTTTTACGTGTGTTTCTCCCATTGCTTTTCTGAAAAGAAGTGCATCTTCTTTGGTTCTAACAAATGATGCCGAGATTATATCTATTAGATTACTCTCAATTCCGTTTTTAATATCTTTCTTATCTTTTTCTGTTAGTCCAGGGAAATCTAAGTGTACATTTGGAACGTTAACTGTTTTTCTTCTTTTAATTATTCCACCAGCAATTACCTTACAATGTACTTCTTTCTCTTTTACGTCTTCAACGGTTAGTATTACATTTCCATCATCTATTAGAATGTTTACGTCTTTAGTTACATATTTATATAGTTCAGGGTATGTAGTGGCAATGTAGCCCTTTAAAAGCTTGTCACCAGTATCCGGCATTAGCACTATTGTATCTCCATCTTCAACTTTAATATCTTCTTCAAATCCAGTTACTCGAATCTTATGTCCCATCGTATCAAGAAGTATTGTTACACCTGGTGCAACTCTTCTAATTAACGAAGCAACTCTTTCAAGTTCTTCAAAATCAGCAAATGAGGCATTAATTCTTGCCACATTCATTCCTGCATCAGCAAGTTCTTTTAAAGTTTTTTCGTCCCAGCTAGAAGGACCAATTGTACATACGATTTTAGCAAAAGTTCTGGACTTCATTATTCCAATCAATTATATTATTCCAAACCAGTATATATAATATTAATAAAGCAATCAAACAGAATATGAAAAAATTTTTCTTTTCGTTGTTCTTAAATATTTTAATATACTCATTTGTATTTTCTATGTTAAGTGGTGTTAAGCTTCCAAGTGACCCATTATATTTAATTCTTACTTACGTTGCTCTTTCGATTGGTATTATGTTGCAAAAACCTCTTCTAAAGTTTTTAACGGTGAAGAATAATATACTTACATATTGGTTAAGTGCTTCAATTTTGAGTTTTGGAGTTTTCTACCTCCTTATTACATTTGTACCAGGAGTATCAATATCAGGTTCAGTGTTTAAGGAAACTAACTGGGGAGTACTTACTATTTCATCGTTTAAAATGGATATGTGGTTAACAATGATATTTGGTGTACTCTTTGCAAGTCTTTTAAGTGGTATAATGGAGGGGTTGAAAAAGCCAGTTGAAGAATAATTTTATATTACTATTATGGATCAGAATATTTTAAATATATTAATGATTGTTGAGATTGTAATCTCAGCATTAATTGTTTTATCAGTGATATTACAAAACAGAG
>CAZIIC010000018.1:0-16343 GCA_964539195.1 uncultured Candidatus Saccharibacteria bacterium | reverse complement strand
ATATCCTTGGGTGATGGATTTTCTAAAAGAAGTAAAAGTAAGCAATATTTTAGTCAGTTGGGCTGCAAGTCCAACAAATAGAAGAGAAATGATTAAATCCTTTAGAATAAGTAAGTATTTCTCAAAGATAATTGTTACAGGGACTAACAAAAGAGAAGAGTTCGAGAAACTTTTTGATTTAGAAGGAATTGACCCGGAAAGTACAATTATAGTTGGAGACAATTTGAATGATGAAATAGCACTTGCAATTGACTTAGGTGTAGATAATGAAGAGGTGAGTGTTTTTATTAAAAACTTAGGACTTGCAAAATAATCGTAATATCTAGATAATTCTATGCTTATGTCAAAAATAAAAGATAAAATATCCTCAATAATGGTCATCCTTGTATTGAGCAAAATACTAGGCTTCTTAAAGATGACTATCATTGCTCAACTCTTTGGTACATCAAGAGAGCTGGATATATTCTGGGCTGCATTTACAATACCTGACACAATTTTTAATATACTGGTAGCAGGCGCGGTTAATGCTGCTATTATTCCTGTGTTCTCGTCAGTACTACATAAAGATGGAGAAGAAGAATTAAATCTTCTTTACGCAAGACTAAATGTAATATTTATAGTTGCCTTCTTTATATTTTCATTTATTTTTTTCATCTTCGCGCCTCAGATTGGTAATTTCCTTATTAGTTCTAACGCTCTACAATCATATTTAGGCTCCTCTAATATTGCTGATCCAAGTGAAGTTGCCTTATTCACAACATTAATGAGGGTGATGCTTCTTTCTCCATTATTACTTGGTGTATCAAGTTTAATAACTGCGTATTTACAAGTTAGAAAGTCGTTTTTTGCTACAACTTTAGCTCCTCTTTTCTACAATCTTGCGATGATCTTTGTATCATTGATTTTAGTAAAATTTTTCCATTTATCCGTAATTTCTGTTGCTATTAGTGTTGTTGTTGGATCGTTATTACACTTACTAGCTCAACTTCCTGAATTATATAGATATATAAAATATCCAACAGGTGATGGATTGTTGGTTAAAAATATTAAAAATTACATAAATAAAGAAACATGGGCCGTACTTAAACTAGCATTCCCAAGAATGTTAGGATTAATTGGTGAACAGGTAAATACAATTATCAATACTGTTATTAGCTTCACTCTTTCTGCAGGATCTCTATCCGCATATAAATTTGCATTTAGTCTTCATCTATTTCCTGTTCAAATATTTACAGGTGCAGTATCTCAAGTAGCACTTTCAAATATGTCTGAGTTCTCAGCTAAAGGAGATACTAAAAGCTTTGAAGAAACATTTAACAAAGCTATTAAACAAACAATATTTCTTCTCCTTCCTGTAATAGCAATTCTGCTTGTTTTAAGACTTCCAATAGTTAGAATTGTGTATGGGCTTGATAGCTGGTGGGGAACTGTGATTACCTCTTGGAGTTTAGCGCTACTAACTGTGGCCATAGTTGCTCAGTCCGTAGTATTAATCACATTCAGAGCCTTCTACGCTGTACACGAAACAAAGTTGCCACTCATCGCTACCTTTGTCGCAATTGTTGTTAATATTGTAGCTAGCTACTACCTAACCAACTTCTTCAGCCACTATTTTGACTGGCGACCAATTTTAAATCAAATCTGGGTTCAAGTTACTGCGTTTGATAATCAAGGAGTATGGGACGCGGTTAAATCGCTTTTCTCTGATCTTGTGATATGGTTAACAACTAGAAATAAGTCTGATGCTGCGGTTGGAGGACTTGCTTTAGCAACAAGTCTTGCTTGTTTTGCAGAAATGATAGTTGCACTACTATTAATCAACAGAAAAGTTAAAGTATTCTCATTTAAAAGAACTATTAAACCATTAATTCCAATGGTACTTAACGCCATGCTTATGACGTTTGGAATGTACTTCATCTTCAAACTATCCGACTTTAGTCTTGATACTAGTAGGACAGTCTATGTAATTGCTCTTGTTATAGTTACTTCTACCTATGGACTCATCTCATTTGCCTTGGGATGTAAAGTATTTAGAATTACAGAGTTTGATTTAATTCAGAATAGGCTTAAGGACTATATACAGCCATTTTTAAGTAGATTTAAAAGAAATGAAAAGTAGGAAAAGATTAAAAACACCTCCAATACTTCTCATTATTTTAGGCTCAATTGTCATCATTGTAATTCTCTCCTTAGTACTTGTTTTTGGTATTTTGTTTAGAGAATACTCAAAATGGTCACAAGGTTTTGAAGCATCAATGAAAAGTGAAAAGATTGTGACCCTACCAAACGACACACTTAAAACAGAAATTGATAAGAAAATTGAAATTTTTGGAAAAAGTGTAAAGAAAATAGATTTCATCGAACTAAAAGAAACAGAATTCATGTACCTTCTTGCTGAAAGTTTAAACACCTCACTTCCCGTTGGGGTCGTCTTTAACAGAGGGTATATAGATACTGAAAAAGGATTATGGAACATCTATATTCAGACAGAATTAAAAGGATTAAAACTACCTTGGATTGTACTCAAACTTCAAAAGGATAATACAGAGAGTGCGCAAGTATATGTTAGAAGAATGAGTGTAGGGAATTTTGACTTCACTGACTACGGTGCAAATTTCATTATTGAAAGGATAAACAAGGGTATAAGTGAGTCTCTGCTTCTTGTTAATGAATCTGAATTTACAGGACGAACCTTCAGAAATATTGAGCTTGAGTCAGAAAAGATAACTATTAAAGGAGAAAAGTAACTTTCCCCTTGACACGTCCCATATTAATCTTTAATATTAGCAATTAGACGGTTAAACTGCTAATTAATTTAATTACACAAAAATATGTCAGAATTAAAAATAACACCAATAGGGAAGCGAATTCTTGTAAAACCTGAAGAGGTTGAAGAGAAGACCGCATCAGGATTGTATATACCTGTTTCAAACGAGGATAAGAAAGCTACAACAGGAACAATCGTAAAGTTGGGTACAGCACCACTTGAAGACAAGTATAACTTTAAAGTAGGAGATAGAGTACTCTTTAGAAAGTACTCTCCTGAAGAGGTAACTATTGATAATGTTAAATACCTAATACTTGAAGTCAAAGAAGTATTAGCTGTAATTTCAAAATAATTAAATTAAATACTATATAAATATGGCAAAACAAATTATATACGATGAAGAGGCACGAAAGAAATTAAAGGCAGGTGTTGATATGCTTGCAAACGCAGTTAAGGTAACATTAGGCCCTAAAGGTCGAAATGTAGCATTAGCAAAAAAGTTTGGCTCTCAAATGATTACTAAAGACGGAGTCACCGTTGCAAAAGAAATTGAGCTTGAAGATCCATTTATGAATGTAGGTGCAGAAATGATTAAAAGTGCCGCAGACAAAACCAATAATATGGCAGGTGATGGAACAACAACTGCAACAGTACTGGCACAAGCAATGGCTAACCTTGGACTTCGAAATGTATCAGCCGGTGGAAATCCAATAGCAATTAAACGAGGAGTGGATAAAGGAGTTGATGCTGTTGTAGAGCACTTAAAGAAGAGTGCAAAGCAAATTAGTACAAAAGAAGAGATTGCCCAAGTAGCAACAATATCTGCAAATAATGATAAAGCATTGGGAGATATGATTGCGCAGGTATTTGATAAAATTGGTAAGGATGGCGTCCTAACAGTTGCTGAAGCAAAAGGATTTGATGATGAAATTGAATATACAACCGGATATCAGTTTGATAGAGGATATGTATCTTCATATTTTGTTAACAATAATGAAACACTTGAAGCCGTTATGGAAAATCCATATATCTTTATTACAGATAAGAAACTTTCAACGCTTCAAGATATTCAAGCAATTGCAGAGAAGGTTCTTCAAGCAGCAGATAGACCTCTTGTAATAATTGCAGATGATATTGATAACCAAGCTCTAACAACATTAGTTGTAAATAAACTTAGAGGAACTCTAAATGTAGTTGCTGTTAAAGCTCCTGGTTTTGGTGATAGAAGAAAAGAAATGCTTCAAGATTTAGCAATACTAACTGGTGGTACATACGTATCCGAAGAAGTTGGTAAGACTCTAGATTCAGTAACAGTTTCAGATTTAGGTAGTGCTAAAAAGGTAATTGTAAGTAAAGAGAATACCGTTGTTGTAGAAGGTAAAGGACAAAAGAGCGCAATCGATTCAAGAGTTAAAGAGATTAGATCTCTTTCAGACAAAACAACCTCTGACTACGATAAAGAAAAACTTCAAGAGAGATTAGCAAAGCTTTCAGGTGGAGTTGCAGTAATCAATGTAGGTGGTGCATCTGAAGTTGAATTAAAAGAGAAGAAACAAAGAGTAGAAGATGCCGTTAATGCAACAAGAGCAGCGTTAGAAGAAGGAGTAGTTGCAGGTGGAGGTTTAGCTCTTCACAATAGTATTGCTATTGTTGAAAAGGTTAAAACTGATGATGTTGATGAAGCAATTGGACTTCAGATATTAAAAGAAGTATTAAGCTCACCATTAAAGCAGATTGCTCAAAACGCAGGACAAGATGGAGCAGTTGTGGCTTCAAAGTGTGATGAGAAGATTGGATATGACGCAAAAAACGATAAGTATGTAAACTTAATAGAAGCAGGTATTACTGACCCTGTTAAAGTTACAAGACTTGCACTTGTTAATGGTGCATCTGTTGCGACAATGATTTTGACAACAGAAGCAGTTGTAGCTGATCTTCCTGAGAAGAAAGCTCCAAGTATGCCAGCGATGGGTGAAGACATGGGTGGAATGATGTAATACATCAACAACCTAATCCGTTATAAAGTACCAGGGGTAATTCCCTGGTATTTTATTGATAGTTAATCTGCGTTGAATTATAATTGAGTAATGTTTGGAGTTGAAATGCAGGAAGGCTTTACTGCGGGGCACATAGTGTTACGATGGAGGAAGGCCGGCCTCCCGATTCCAAACAAGTTTAAAATTCCTTAAATACTTTTCTCCTGAGGAAAAAGATGTGACTATGAAAACAGAGCCGTTGATAACTTCAATCACCGCTAGAAAGGTTTCACTAGATATGTTTTTTATGACTAAATAGCTATTATCTCTTTGAGTGGTATTTTTTCGGATTTCATCTGGTTTTTCAACAATCCTTTTTAAGTTCTTTATAATGAAATCGTATTCCCTTGCTGTCCTTTTATCATAAATATGCTTTAAGGATAATGTTGAAATATAAATGGGGTAATAATTTTCAAGAAACTGTATGCGCTTTGCAAAACAGAATATTTTTCTTTTGACAACGGATCGGTAAGGGGTTAGTTTTATATGTCGAATATGTAATTTCCTTATGTTCATAAAGAAAGAATAGCTTATTCCTTATGAAATAATCTTTAACACTATCCAAATACATAAAAATACTTCCTTCTAGTTCTAGTTTTGAGTAAGCCATTCTCTTGAAGAATACCTCTCCAGTTTTCTTTTAACCATACTTCTGATATCGCATACATCTCACCTAAATTTCTTTTGAATAACTCTTTTTCTACAACTTTCCCTTTATGAGGATGGGAAACTATTCTAGGAAGAGGGGAGTGGAAACCATGAGTATAGTGCACAAGCTCGTGAGCTATCGTCGCATCAATAATATGCTCAGGTATCTTTTTGTTTTGGAATAGCTTTGTAATAGTAATTATCGATATCCTTTTATCATCGGCAACATCATGTTCTTCTTTCTTCTTTTTTAAATCTCCTTTTATTTTTGAAGACTCTCTTGCCCACTTAATACTTCCTAACTGTCTGGCTGAACCTTTACCAAACTTAATTAGAACAAGATTTTGTCTTGGAACATCAGCAAAGAAGTTTTCCCAAATATAATAAAGTCTATCTTCTAGGTATGAATTATCTCTCATTATGATATTATATTATTTAAATATGAAACTGCCAAAGATTAAAGAATTATTTCAAGTACTAAGCTATGTGTATAAAGGGGGGAGAGTCCTTGTTGTAACTAGAGAATTAGCACTGTTAATTCAAGTTGGATTAGAGGTTTGGAGTATCTCGTTGGTTGGTAATTTCATTGATAGCACTGCCCAGTACTTATTAAATTTTACGGTCTTTGATTTTAAAGATTACTTTATCTCTGATTCTTTCTATTATCTTGCCCTAACCACAGGATTTGCTTTGATAATTATTGCTCTTGATAGGTATAGACAAGCAACTCTAGGGGATTTGTATCATACAACACTTTTTAACTTCGAGACTGATTTTTTCTCAAAGATTTCAAAATCCAACTTAGAAGAGGTTGAATCAAAAGAGTTTAGAAATTTAATGACACTAACAGAAAAGTATTCCTTTACTAGTATCTGGGATATATATAAAACATTCACGGAAGTAATAAGACACTTAGTAACTGGGGTATCTGCAATGGTTCTATTAATTAGTGCTGTGAATTGGTATGCATTAATAATAGTTCTCATTTCCCTTCCAGAACCTTTGGTTGGTTTCTATTACAGAAAAAAGAGACATAAATTTGAAGAAAAGGAAGTAGAAAAGACCAAATGGAATAGCTACGTTGAAAACTTAATGACAAGAATTCAATATTTCATGGAAATGAAAGTAGATAATACTTTTAAATCAATAATGAAGGATTACAGCGATAAATCGCAATATCTTAAGAAGAACCGAACACATATTCATAATCATTTCATAATTGATACTGCACTAGCATCAGTTATAGGGAGAGTCTTGGTAGTTATTTTTGTAATCTATTCATTTGCAGTTTCTGTTGTACATAAACTAACTATTGGTAATGTAAAGGTAATATATGACTATGCTATTAAAGTATATGAATCTTTTTATAATCTTTTTGAAATGTCATTACAGATTACCAACTGGGTTGGATACTCAAGCCACTTCTTTAAGTTCTTAGAATATAAAGGGTTTGGAGATCTCTCAACTGGGGAAACACTACTTGCTTCAAAGACACCAAAGTTGGAATTCATAAAACTAGATTTTAAGTACCCAAATGAATCAACTCCAATTATTGAAAATCTAAATCTAAAGATTGAAGCTGGTGAGAAAGTAATGATAATAGGGGATGATGGAAGTGGTAAATCAACATTAGTTAAACTCCTTTGTGGATTATATAAGGTAGAAGCAGGAGATTATGAAATTGATGAAATATCAATAAGACAACTCCATCGAGGTGAGTTGAAGAAGAGAATCTCAGCAATATTTCAGGACTACATTAACTACAATATGAGTTTAAAAAAGAACATAACTCTCTCTTCAGATGTAATGAAGATAAATGAATCTCTTTTTGAACAATCAATCAATATTTCGGGAGTCTCAAAATTAATGAAAAAATATGACATTACACCAAATCAACTCTTAGGAAAATATCTTTCAAATGGTAGAGATATCTCACCTGGATTCTGGCAGAGAATTGCTATCGCAAGAATGATTTATAGAAATAAAGGAGTCTTTCTTTTAGATGAACCATTCACATATATAGACAACCTTGAAGAAAAAAGAATAATGAAAGAATTTATGGAATTTGCTGGAAAAGAAAGAACGGTAATATATATAACAAGGGATGACCGTCATACCGAATTATTTGATACAATCTACCAGTTAAAAAACGGTAAATTAATTAAAAAGTAACGTGGAGATATTTCTTTGGGGTGTTGTGGTTGTCGGATATTTAGTTGCTATTATTTGTGTATACAAAGTATATGTATTTGCATTCTCACTTTTTAATGAAGTCCCTTTTGTAGCTTCCGACACCTCTATTATTCGCGAATCATTAAAATATTTAGACCTGAAAAGCACGGATAATTTCATAGATATTGGCTCAGGTGATGGTAAGGTTGTATTTCTAGCACATAAACTATACCCAAACCTAAAATCATACACAGGAATTGATTTTAGTACTCCTTTAATATTACAAAGCAATCTAAAAAGAAAGTTAATGTTTCTTAGTAATGTTAAATTTCATAAAAAAGACGCCTTGATGTATAATTATTCTCAATACAATAAAGTTTTTCTATACATGACTACGGATATGACTTCAAGAATTATGAATGTCATTAAAGATCAATTACCAGAAAAAAGTATTGTAGTATCTGCCGTGTTTGGAATGGGAGAATTCGAAAAAGAGAATGAAGTAACTGTTCATAAAGTAAAATTAAATAAAAAAGAAGTAACAATTACAATCTGGAAAAAATAATATGAAAATACTTGATGGAAAAACTTTGTCTGAAAAGATTTTAAATGGAATTAAATCTGAATTATTAACTACATATGATAAACCTAGACTGGATATTTTCTTAATTGGAAATAATCCAGCAAGTGATAAGTATGTAGCATTGAAAATGAAAGCTGCAACTGATGTTGGTATTAACACTATACTTCACAAGTACCCTGAAGACGTTAATGAAGTAAGTATTCTCTCAGAGATTAATGACTTAAATCAAAACCCTGATGTTAATGGAATTATGGTTCAATTACCATTGCCTAAAACATTTAATTCCCAAAGCATCTTAGACAAAATTGAGGTAAGTAAGGATGTAGATGGACTGAACGCATCAAACCTTGGAGCTATGTTTGCACATAGGAATGATGTCCTCTTAAGCGCTACAACAAAAGCAATTTCAAAGATATTAGTTGAATACGGAATAGAAGTTAAAGGAAAGGATGTAGTGGTTGTTGGATCAAGCGTTCAAGTTGGTTTACCGACAGTAGCTCTTTTTTTAAACCTTGGCTCAACAGTTACAATCTGTAATGAAAATACTACAGACTTAGATGAAAAAATTTCAAATGCCGACATTATAGTTAGTGCCACAGGTACTCCTGGACTCATTAATGATAGAAATGTAAAAGTGGGGGCTGTTGTAATTGATGTCGGATTTACACTAGTGGAAGGAAAGGTATTTGGAGATGCGGATATGTCAAAACTCACTTATATAGCAAGCAGTATAACACCTGTTCCCGGAGGTGTAGGTCCTGTTACCGTTGCTTGCCTTCTTGAAAATACATTACTTGCTTGGAAGAATCAGAATGAATAATATTAGGAACCAATTTCCAATATTAAATACAGGGTTAATATACCTAGATTGTGCTTCTACAACACAAAAGCCTCAAGTAGTTATTGATTCCCTTTTAGAAACATATACAAAGTACAACTCAAATGTGCATAGAGGTATGTATCCAATTGCACAAGAAGTGGATAAAAGGTGGAATGATGCACACACAAGTCTTGCAAGTTTCATTAACGCACAGTTTGAAGAAGTCTTTTTTGTAAAGAATTCTACAGAAGGGTTGAACCTTGTTGCATTAATGATGCAAGACCAATTTCTAGGAAATGGAGATGTAGTAGCAATCTCAACATCAGAACACCACAGCAACTATCTTCCTTGGAAACGACTAGAAAAGAAAGGAATACTGTTAAAACAGTTTGAGGATATTGATGAACTAGAGAATATCTCTGAAGAATATAAAGAGAGGCTAAAAGTAGTGTCTGTTGTACATATGTCTAATGTAACCGGGCAAATTTTAGAAGTAAAAAGGGTAGGGGAGATTGTGCATAAGTATGGAGGGATTGTTTGTATTGATGGTACACAAAGTGTTGTACACATGGATATTGATGTAAAACAGTTAGATTGTGATTTCTTTGTATTCTCAGGGCATAAAATATATGGACCAAATGGTGTTGGCGTTGTTTATGGAAAGAGAGAACTTTTAGAAAAGATTGATCCAATTTTTCAAGGTGGTGAAATGGTTGAAAGAGTTTCTAGTGATATTAAATACTCAAAACTACCATTTAAATTTGAAGCTGGTACTCCAAATATTGCTGATGGAATTGCCTTAGGAGTAGCACTTGAGTGGTTTAAAAGTATTGATAACAAGTTTGAATATGAATCAGAACTATCCACATATCTGTACTCGGAACTTAGTAACATCATGGGAATAAATATTATCTCCGTACCAAACTCTCCAATATGTTCCTTCACAATGTTAAACGTTCATCCTCACGATATAGCATCAGATCTAGGTGAGCTAGGAGTATGTGTAAGAGCTGGATATCACTGTGCACAGCCATTGCATGAGAAATTAGGATCAAAAGGGACGGTTAGAGTCAGTATTGGAATATACAACACCAAAAATGATATTGATGTATTTGTTCAAAAGTTAAGCGAAGTGATTAAAAGGTATGAATAAAGAGTTAATAATTCAAAGATATAAACAGCCAAAATATTTTAATGAGAATATTAATTCAAACGGAAGATCAATTAATAGCTCATGTGGGGATGAGATATATGTTCAAAGCAATGTAGAAAACCGGATTATTAAATCTATTGAATATAACGGGACAGGGTGTTCAATATGTCTTGCTACAACAGATTTAATCATTGATTCATGCTTAGGAAAAAGTATAGATGAAGTATTAAAACTTGATGAACAAACTCCTCTTTCACTAATTGGTATGAATGTTGATAGTGCACGAAAAAGATGTGCAACTCTTGGAATTGAAGCTATCAAGAACTCCTTAATTGATGTAGAATGACCCCATGATATTTCTAGATATTGAAACAAAAAGTTGGAGTGATTTCATGTCATTTGCTGATGCTCAGATTTCATACATGGGAGTAATTGATGACGATGGAAAAGAGATTGATTTCTGGGAAGCAGATTTACCAAAACTAAAACCAATTTTAGAAAAAACAGATTGGATAGTTGGATATAACAGTATTGGGTTTGACCTTCCAATAATTGGTAATTACCTAGGCGTTGAAGTTAACGACCTACCACAAATAGATTTAATGGTTGCTGTATATAAAACTATTGGGTTTAGACCTAAATTAGATGATTTAGTAACAACTACATTAGGAAGGTCTAAAATAGCTAAAGGAAGCGATGCACCAATATATTGGGCAAATGGAGATCTTGAAAGTCTTAGAAAATATGGAATGGAAGATGTGAGACTAACTAAAGAACTTTACGAATTTGGTAAAAAGAATGGGTATGTTAAATATACAGATAAGCAAGGATTTGTAAGACAGGCCAATATAAATTGGGATTTAGGAAAAAAAGAAAAGAAAGTAGTTGAACAAACTCTCTCTCTCTTCTAATATATACACATGGATCCATTAACGCCCCAACAAAATAATACTCCAAGTAGTCAGTTTGTTGATGACATTTTAGTGATTGAGAACAAGCTCAATGCGGTTAAGATGCCTGATCAACTCAAGGAGAATACTCAAAGAACAGTAAATAGATTGAAGAGAATGGCAAACTCAGGTAACTTTTCTTCTGAATTTGAGGCTGTGGATAAGTATGTGGATTGGATTACAGATATTCCTTGGGGAAAGCTAAATCCTGATAACTTAGACATCAATAATGCTAAGGGTATGATGGATAAAACACACTACGGAATGGATACTGTTAAAGATATCATTCTTGACTATCTTGCAGTAATGAAACTTCAACAAGATTCAGGGTATAAGCAGGATGAAGTAGTAGGGGCAATGCTAAGAGGTAACTCTGCAAATGCTCCAGTTATGTTGTTTGTAGGACTACAAGGTGTTGGTAAAACCTCCATTGCTAAATCAATTGCACTTGCAATGGGTAGAAAGTATGTAAGAGTAGCACTTGGTGCTATTGGAAATGTTCAAGTATTAAGAGGTCAATCTAAAGTATTTCCTGATGCAGAGCCAGGTCATATTGTAAAAGCATTAATTAGAGCAGGTAGTATGAATCCTTTAATCCTTCTGGACGAGATTGATAAGGTGAGTGGTAATCAGGGACTTCTTGGTGACGTTATGGCCGCTCTACTCGAAATCTTAGATCCGGAGCAGAATAACCACTTTGTAGACCACTACATTGACTATCCAGTTGATCTTTCAAAAGTATTTTTCATTTGTACGGCAAACAACCTAGGTTCGCTTTCAGCCGCACTCCTTGACCGTATGGAAATTATACGGTTCACAAGTTATACAGACGAAGAGAAAACAACTATTGCTAAACAATACTCATTACCAAAAGTATTAAAGAATACAGGTATTGGAACAGATCAATTAATAATTAACGAAGAGGTATGGCCAATACTTGTTAGACCTGTTGGTTTTGATGCTGGTCTTAGACAGTTGGAAAGAAACATAGCAACTATGGTTAGAAGTGCAGCTAGAATGATTGTATCTGGTACTCCAACACCTATTGAAATAACTCCACAGAATGTAAGGCAGTTTGTATTACCAGATCAAGGACCTCTTAGTTAGAATATCCTTCCGCCTGAAGTGTAAACGATTTATGATATAACCCTTTTTGATTTAATAGCTCTTCGTGTGTTCCTTGCTCTACAATTTCTCCCTTATTTAATACAAAAATTCTTTGCGCATTCCTTACTGTTGAGAATCTATGAGAAATGATTATAACTGTTTTGTTACTCATGAATTTATAGACTCTATTAAATATTTTAGCTTCTGAAATAGCGTCAATTGATGCGGTAGGTTCGTCTAAAATAAGTATTGGAGAATTTCTATAGAATAATCTCGCTATTACAAGTTTTTGTCCCTGACCTCTTGAAAGATTTACTCCGTTTTCAAAATCGCTAGTTGATATAGTATCGTACCCTTTTGGTAGGCTGAGTATAGTTTTTTCTAAATCAGCTAGCTGTGCCGCTTTCTCAATCGTCATGTTACTAAACTTACTTTTAGCATATGAAATATTATCTCTAATACTTTTAAAACCAAGGTAATAGTAATCTTGAAAAAGAGCCCCAATACTTTGGTAATATGAATTTAAGTCAATTTCCTTGAGATTAATACCATTTACAAAAATATCACCCTCTGATGGGTCATAGACTCTTAATAGAAGCTTTATTAATGTAGTTTTGCCAGCACCATTTTCACCTACAATTGCTACCTCATCGTTTGGTTTTAATACAAAATTAATATTTTTTAAAGAATATCTTTCCGAGTTAGGGTATTTAAAGGAGACGTTTTTAAACTCAATTATTGGGGACGACTCGATTGTAACTTTTTTAGTCCCCTTATTTAATACTGTATTTAATTCAAAAAACTTTTTTACAGGGATTAGATATATGATTTTATCGTAAATAGATACAAATTCTTTAAGAGTATTACTAATGAAATTTGATACTCTTCCAACTTGATCAGAATAGAAGGATATGTCTCCAATAGTTCCACTTTTATTAATTACATCTCTAACAATAATGAATAGACTGACAAAATAGTATAACTCACTTGTTCTTAGGAAAATCCAAATTCTATTGTATTTTTTAAATAGCTCAAATCTTTCAGAATCTTGGGATTTTCTAAAATTAATTAAGTTTGCATACAACTTATTGGCAATCGTTAATACTTTCATTTCCAGAAGCGCATCTTTTACTGTTAGAAACCATCTTCCTGACCAATATTCTCTCCATTTTTCGGCATTATCATCATAAATTTTTCTGCTTGCTCTGTTAAACTTATTATCAGCAATTGGCATTGGAAGTGATAGCAATATTCCTAAAAATACTAATAATGGGTTGTAATTTAGTAAGATTATGAAAGAGGTTAAACCTCCGGCCATTCTTGCTAAATATGTAAGCAAGTCGCCACTAAGTGATGACATTTTCCATACATTATCTTCTGCTTTTTTAATTATACTTGCAACCTCAGGTGAATCGAATTGTTGTATGTCTAGGTCTTTTAATTTCCCAATATATTTTTCTTCAATATAGGTTCTTTGTTTAAATCCAATTCTCTCCCTTAGAGTCCAAGATAGCTGTCCAATAATCGCCCAAGCAATTTCAGTAAGCAAAAGTATTGAAAAAACAGGAAGAAGATTGTTTGTTGCTTCTTGAAATGTAGCCTTGCTAACAAGTACATTTGCAATAGAGGTAAAAAGCATCGCTTTTACGTAACTGGAAACGATGGGGAATATCTCTGAGAAGATAGAAACTACAAGGTTAAGTGATGATAACAAAACATCAGCTTTGTAACTGAATGTAAGTGCCCACCATATATTAATAAAGAATTCCTTGAACTTTTTCATAAACTTGCAATTATACTCCTGTGTAATATATCTAGTCTATTCTCCTCTAAAAGGATTTTTAAGCTGTAATGCTCTTAATTCCTGAGGTTGATTGCTTCTAATTGCTGAAATTGGCTTAGGTTTAGGAGTATTAAGTGTTGGAGATGAAATTGCTGATTTACCTGTCATTAATTCCTCTGCGCTTTTTAGTGCTGCTAAATCATCATTTACTTGAGCTTGAGGTAGGGTAGAAGGATCTACCTTAACAGTTACATTAAAATCATTAATTATTTGGTTGTTGGTCGCTGGTTGTTGGTTTTGGTCCATTTGTATCTGTAAAATTGATAAATCCTTGTGGTGTTAAATGATTTGTATCTTTATTTACATCATTTCTTTGCTCTATAATTTGATCAGTAATACTTTTTGGAGCAGTCTGTAGTAGGGGACTAGCTGAAATTCCATAACCAATATTGAGTTTCTTTTCTTCTTCAGCTTCTTTCTTTTGTTTTTCTGCTAAATAGTCAGAATAGTCCAATTTATCTTTTACAAGTTGTTTAATATCTTCTTTTCTTTTATCTAAAGCCACCCTTACAATATCCCGTTGATTTACATTTACGCCGGATTTAATAGGTCTTTGTACAGCAGGTGGTTCAAATATTTGAGCCATCTCTTCTAAACTTCGTTTATCATCAAGTCCACCGGCAGCAGCTCTCTTTTCGAGTTCTACAGGGTTAGTTGTAATTAATTCGTTTTCAGCCTGACTTGAAACAACCTGTATACCTACGTGGTTTGAACCAGCGAAAAATAGTCCTTGACCTTGATCACATGTTAGGAGGAATTGCTTTTCACCTTCTGAGAGGTTGAAAACTCTTTGAAGATTTTCAACAGAAGTTGGGCTTTGTTTCATTAACATCTGTAGCGCAGAACTAGATACAATTGCTCTACCCATGTCGTTTTTTAAGAAGTCATCAACATCTTGTGTAATTGTAGTGAGGCCAAGATAGTACTTTCTTGCTCTTTTAGCGATTGAATACATGAATTTAGCAGATTCAGGATACTGCATCATATACCAAGCTTCATCAACAATGAGTATTCTTCTCTTTTTATCTTTTCGTATTCTCGTCCAAATGTAATCCAACATCAGATACATCGCCATTGGTCTTAATTCTTCTTGAAGGTCTCTTACAGAAAAGACAGTAAATGGATTATTTAGTTCTACAGTACTTTTCTCATTAAATATTCCAGCACCACTACCTATAATATATCGCTCAAGTCTTCTCGCCATATCATGAGATTCATTTTCAGCCATACCTTTTAGAACTTTATACAAATCTTCAAGGAGTGGGTAGTTGGCATTTCTTTGAGTTGCAGGGTCAAGAGTTATACCTTTTTCACGGTATGTTAAAAGGAGTGCTCTATCTAGAATTGACATTTCAATGTTGTTTAAACCATCAAACAGAATTCTAAAGAATCCTTGAAGTGAAAGAAGCTTCATTCTTAATTCGTCATCATCCTTATCTCCTAAACCTGAGAGTTCAAATGGATTCATCTTATCCCCTTTATCCTGAGAAAAAGATATATACACACCATCAACAGCATCACATAGGTCCTTATATTCCCGTTCTGGGTCAATAATGATGATCTCAGTACCCAACATCAGACTTCGAACAGCTTCAAGCTTAACAAAGTATGATTTACCGGCTCCTGATTTAGCAAAAACTACAGTATTAGCGTTTTCTAGCGAGAATCGATCAAAGATAACTAAACTTCGGTTATGTTGGTTGATTCCATACATGATTCCATGATCCATTGTGAGCTCTGAAGTTACAAAAGGGAATGTAGTTGCAAGAGAAGTAGTATCCATGTTTCTGGTGATGTATAGACGGTCTAGTCCTAGTGGTTGTGTACTTATGATTCCTTGTTCTTGTTGAAGAAGAGCTGGTTTTGCCGTTACGTTAATTGCAGCAAGTGTTGAGATTGCATTTCTTGTAATCTTTTCAAGCATTTCTTTGTCCTTTGAAGAAATAGTTACATACATTCCAAAGTGAAAGAATTTCTCAGTACCTTCAGCAATTGAGTCTTGTAATTGTTGAGCGTCAGAAAGTGCTACTTTAAGTGATGGGTCTACAACTTTTCTACCTTCCATTTGTTGGTAGATTGTTGCTTCCATTTCACCAATCTTTCTTTTTAACTTCTCAAGAATTACTTTACTATCAACGGGGTAGTAGAAGGATGAGATTCTAAGTGAGTATTCAAAGTTGATGATAGGGGATAGCCAGTTAGGGCCAACAAATCTTGGGTATCCACTTACAAATAGGGTTCTGTAATAGGTATCTCCAATTTGT
>CAZIIC010000017.1:0-17355 GCA_964539195.1 uncultured Candidatus Saccharibacteria bacterium | reverse complement strand
GGGCGCAGGCAGATCGCGTTTTATATAAAAAAGCCATCAAAAAAATTCTGCACGAAAATTATGCTGATTTAAAAATCATTTTTGCTACAGTTCAAGATATCGAAATGATGATGCCGTTCTTTGATGTATATCCAGTTGGAGATTCCGTTGATTTACATAAAGGTATTGAATTTAGATTAAGAGATTCAGGGCATATTTTAGGATCTGTAATTATCGAATTCTGGTTGAAAAATGAAGCAGAGCGAGTTAGAAAAGTTGTGTTCTCAGGTGACCTTGGACAACAAGGTCAGAGAATTGTAAGAGATGCCGATTTAATTCGAGAAGCTGATTATGTGATTGTTGAGAGTACATATGGAAATAGGGTACATAAGAATAAGGATGAGACGATTCTTGAATTTCTAGCCATTTTAAAAGATGCTCAATTACATGGTGGAAATATATTAATTCCATCCTTTGCAATTGAAAGAACTCAGGAACTTATGTATGAGCTAAATCTCTTTTATGAGAACAGATTAATCTCTGACTTACCTGTGTATATTGATAGCCCTATGGCTTCAAAAGCGACTGCAATCTTTAGACAATTCCCTAGCTTTTACGATGAAGATACGCAAAGACTTCTAGAAAAAGGTGATGACCCTTTCAGATTTGCAGGATTACATGAAATTGAATCAGTTGAAGAATCTAAAAGATTAATTACAAAACGAGGTGTAATGATTATTGCAGGTAGTGGAATGTGTACTGGTGGAAGAATTGTTCATCACATCGAAAATAATATTCAGAACGCAAAAACTAGTATCATATTTGTAGGTTTCCAAGTTCCAGGTACATTAGGAAGAAAGCTTGTTGATGGAGAACCTGAGATAGCAATACATGGAAAGAAGTATGAGGTTCGAGCAAGAATACATACATTAGGAGGATTTTCCGCACATGCAGACAAAGATGATTTAATGTATTGGTTGAGAAGCTTTGGTCATACACCTAGAAAAGTATTCATTGTCCACGGTGAAGAAGAAGTAGCGCAGGAGTTTGCAGGTACAATTCAAACTGAATTGAACTTGAGCACTCATATCCCCGGATTATTTGAAGAAGTAGTACTAGAATGAAAATAGCTTGGGAGGAGTACACAACTATTGAACAGCTAGAGAAGGATATTAAGAGTATTAAAATACAGGGTGCAACCAATGTTGCCCTTGCTGTAGTTAGAGGAATGGAGCTAGTAGTTCAATCATACACCCATGATGTAGAGAAGATGGTAGACAATGTGGTTCAGATTGGTCAGAGGCTAGCCGAGGTTAGAACTAATGAGCCACTTGCACGTAACGCAGTAAAATATATTCAGGTTTTTTCAAAAATTAATGGAGGTTCCACGAGTAAGGAGGAGTTGGGTACTCTTGTATCACAGCTTAATGCTCAATACTTGAATCTTGTTGAGGTTGCTAAGAACTCTTCACTTAAATATATAGATCAATTACCCCCAACAACTAACGCATACACCCACTGTCACTCTAGTACTGTTGAGAAATTGCTTAAGGGAATGTCCGATAAGCAAGAAGGGTTTAAGGTGGCATGCTCTGAGACTAGGCCAATATACCAAGGAAGGATCACAGCACAAAATTTACTCAATTCTGGGGTTGATACAACTCTGGTAGTTGATAGCGCTGCTGCGCCATTTGTTGCTGATAGGTCATACTTTCCAATTGATACTGTTTTCATTGGAGCAGACGAGATTACACTCTCTGGAGACGTAATTAACAAGGTTGGAAGCTTTGGAATAGCACTAGCTGCATACTACTCAAGTACTCCAATCTATGTAGTTGCTTCACTTTTAAAGATGACTCCGAACACAGCATTTAGTGCTGTCCAAATTGAACAAAGGAACCCATTAGAAGTATGGGAAAATCCACCAAAAGACTTGAAAATATATAACCCTGCGTTTGATTTAGTTCCCAACAAGTTAATAACAGGGTATATTACAGAGGTAGGAATTGTAAAACCAGAGGACATGGCACGTAAACTCCATGAAACCTATGACTGGGTATTTTAAATTAGTTGTTACACAATGGCTCTATACTTAAAAGCAAAAAAATTAGACTTAGGCGCGGGTGATGAATTAAATATTCTTCTACACGAAGCTGATTCAGGGAGAATTGGAATACATGAGGGTGATGTTGTTGCCTTTAGATGGAAAGACAATGAAGTCTATGTTGAAGCAAACGAAACAAGAACTGAAATTCAACCGGGTGAAGTTGGTTTGTATGAAGAGTTATGGTCTTCGTATAAGATTGCGGACGGTGATTATATTAGTGTTGATCTTGTAGCTCGACCTGAGTCGATGGAATTTATCAAAAAGAAAATATTAGGTCATAAACTTAATGAAGAAGAGTTGATGACAATAATGAAAGAAGTTGGAGCAAGAAAACTGACTGAAGTTGATGTTGCTTTTTTCATGAGTACTTTCTTTAACCCAGGTTTTGACGAAGAAGAAACTCTGTGGATGACTAAAGGTATGGCAAACTCCGGTGACGTTCTTTCATTTAAAGATGTTAAGGGTAATGGAGGAATAGTTGTAGATAAACACTCAATTGGAGGAGTCGCAGGAAAGGCAGTTACACCAATTGTAGTTCCTATTCTAGCTTCATGTGGATTAGTTGTTCCAAATACTTCTACAAGAGCTATTACAACTCCAGCTGGAACTTCAGATATCTTAGAAACTGTAATGCCTGTACATTTAACAGCAGAGCAAATCATGGATACTGTAAAAAAGACGGGTGCATGTATGGTATGGGGTGGTGCGCTTGATTTAGCACCTGCAGATGACGTTATAATCCACGCTGAAAGAGGATTACACCTTGAGTCATTTCAGAAAGTTCTAGTTAGTATTGTTGCTAAAAAGGTAGCAATGGGAATTACTCATATTGTTATTGATATCCCAACTGGAAAAGGTACAAAAGTTCAAAATATGGACGATGCTCAACTTCTAAAAGAGCAGTTTGTTGATCTATTTAAAAAGGTTGGCATTATTTGTGAAGTATACTTAAGAGTTGCAAAAGGACCAGATGGTGTTGGTATTGGTCCAAACATGGAAATGAAAGAAACTCTAAAAATTCTTGAGAGAAAAGATGATAGGGGAATGCACCTTGAAAGTATCGCTACAGATATGGCTGGAATTGTTATTGAGATGTCTGGAAAAGCAGCAAAAGGAGAGGGTAAAAGTTTAGCGGTAAGCAAGTTAAATTCTGGAGAGGCACTTGAGAAGTTCTGGGATATTGCAACTACACAAGGAGCAACATCAAGACTTAAATCAGAAGAAATTCCTTTAGCTTCAATTACTCACGATATTATCGCTGTAAAAGAGGGCATTATTGATAGTATAAATAACAGAGAGATTGTTAAAATTGCAAAATCAATAGGAAATCCTGCTATAAAAGATGCCGGTATTTATGTTCATAAAATGCAAGGAGATACAGTTAAAGTTGGAGATAAACTTATGACTTTGTATGCAACAAGTTCTGAAAGAATGGAGCATGCTTTGAAAGCATTAGATTTAGAAGCTTTATATACTTACATTTAAGAGCTTTTCTTCATCCTACTCTTTACAAAATATATTATTGTTGTAATGACAATTGATATTGAAATGGTAGCAAATAGGGGGAGTAAGTAGATGATTACTCTTCCTGCAAATGAGGTTTTAAGATAGAAATCAATTGGTAGTTCAGTACTCTTTTCAGTTATATTTAACTCAGTTAATGATTGTGCATTCTTTGATTCTGTTTCAAAAGTATTTTGATCAAGTGCTTGTAGAAATATCTGATATTTACCTAAGTTACTTCTTTCAGCAGAGTAGAAGATTACGTCTGTGATATCTTGGCTTGAAGGACTTTGCGTATACCAAAGAATATGATCTAGATCACTCCCAATATATGTTCTATTTGATTCACCCCAAGTTGGGTCAACTGATAGCCAACCATATTGAGGTATCCAAACTTGTACCCATTGATGGCCAATTAATTGCTCATTTAATTTTGTATTACTAATTATATTCTCGCTGTTATGGGGATCATTTCCGTATCCTATTGCTGTTCTTGCTGGAATTCCTTGTGCTCTAAAAATCGCTGTTAATGCGTCTGCATATTCCATACAAATAGTTTGAGATCCCGAGAGTGCTGCTTTAGCTCCTAGTCTTAAATTACTTTGAGAAAGTTTTGAATAGCTGTAATCAAATTCTTTAACTACATAATTATAGTTATTGCGAACGAGTTCTAAAATTGATGAAGACTTAGAATATAGTTTGTCTGCAACGCTTTTTACAACCTGATCGTTACTTTCAATATATTGTTCTGGTTGAATATATGCCCCCAAGTTCCCAATTTGTGATTTGTAATCAGCAATATTAATGTCTTTTATTTTCTCTGCTTTATCAAATTGTTGTTTTGAAATCTCAATTAGACCTTCAATGACTATCTGAGAGTCCTTATTTGCTGGAGTATCAAATATTGCAATTAAGTTTCCTTCTATATCTCTTTCAATTGATTTTGGCTTAGGAGTTATTGAATTGATTAAAATATTTTGTGAGTTTTCATCATACTCACGAGGAAGCGCAATTTTGTATACATTTGTTGAAACAATCGGTGCAATATTGGAGATTTGTTCTGGGGTTATATTGTCTGTTTTAAGAGCTTCTTGGACTAATCTGAACTTGTAGTACTGGGAGGTTCCAAATTGTATCCAAGATGTTTTACCAATTCTATCAACTGCTTGAATATCGTAAATATTCTCTTTTTCAGTCTGGGTTAAGGTAATATTTGTTGGTTGAGTGTAAGAGGGAAGTGGTACATCTTTTGAGGTTCTTACTTTAGCACTGTATGTTTTTGTCGTTGTCAGTTTATTACTTCCAACTGATGTAAATTGTGTGTCTGAAGCAAGTCCAGGTATGTATAAGTTTGCAATATTTCCACTTAAGTTTATTAAGTCTTTTGATTTATATGTAAGGGTAACAGAGTACTCTTCAAAACTAGAAACTTTTACAGGAATTGTGACCTCAACTAGGATACCATTTGAGTAAGTTTGAGTTGAATATTTCATCTTTTCGTTATACATATCTTTTACAACTAGATTTTTCAGTTTGTAGTTTCTATCCTCTTCTATTCTTTTTGACGAGAAATCTGGGATATAGAAAGTTTGTTTAGCACCTTGTCTTAGAAAGTAGTCTTCATTATTTACTTCAAAAGTAACTTCCTCAGAAACCGTTACAAAATCATCATTCTTTTTATAATCAATTATTAAATCTGAGGAAATTTCAAAGTCGCTTTTTGCATAAACAGGGGAATTTAGAAGGAATATAGGGAAAATATTTAATATTAATGCGAATAATAGTATAAATTTCTTAATCATGATGTATAATTCTACATTATTGATTACCATTATTAAACAGTTATGTCAGTTACAAGAAGTCATTCGCTTTCAGTTGGAATAGTAGGGTTGCCTAATGCCGGTAAATCTACACTTTTCAACTCCATTACTAAAAATGCAGTTCCTGCTCAAAATTTTCCATTTACAACAATAGATAAGAATATTGGGGTAATGGCGATTCCAGATAAAAGGTTAGATGCTTTGGAAGCGTTCTTCTCTGCAAAGAAAAAAGTTCCTTCAATGATGACATTTGTTGATATTGCAGGACTGGTTAAAGGTGCCTCGCAAGGTGAGGGTCTTGGTAACCAATTTCTTTCACATATTAGAGAAGTTGATGTCATTATGTTTGTTCTTAGAGCTTTTAATAGTGAGAGTATTGTTCATGTTTACGATAGAGTTAACCCATCTGATGATTTAGAAATAGTTCTTTCTGAACTAATACTTAAAGATATTGAAACTGTTGAAAAGAAAATAGGAGAGGCCAAAAACAACTCAAAGAATGTTAATGACCCTAAGTGGCAACAAGCTCAAGCCTTCTATAAATCTATCTTAGAATGGTTAGGAAGTGGGAAGCCAGCTATCGACTTAGTTCTTAATAATGAAGATGAGCAAGCTCTTTTAAGAGATCTCTGGTTGCTCACTAACAAGAAAATGATGTATGTCTTAAATGTAAGAGAAGGAATGGAAGATGCGCAAGTTGATAAATGGGAAGAAGATTTGAAATCTAAAATTAACAACGATTCAAAAGAGTATATTGTTAGGGCAGATGTAAAGATGATTGGGGAACTAGGAAATATGAATGAAGAAGAGAAAGTTGAGTACCTTTCAATGCTTGATAGTAAACCAAATCTTTTAGAAGAGGTTGTGGAAGTTGCATATAACAGATTAAATCTTTTAACTTTCTATACCGGTAGTGATAAAGAAGTTAATGCATGGACTATTGAAAAAGGAGCTACAATTAAAGCAAGTGCTGGTGTAATTCATACTGATTTATCTAATGGATTCATAACTGCAGATGTTGTTAATGTTGATAAATTGATTGAAGTCGGGGGATGGGTAAGTGCAAAAGAAAAAGGTCTAGTTAAGAATCAAGGTAAGGATTACATTACACAAAATGGAGATTATGTAATTATATTGGCAAATAAGTAATGCAAGAATATATAAATAGTAAAAAGTATTTCATATTTGATCTAGATGGAACTTTGGTTAATCTTGAGGAACTAAATTTCACATCTTTTAGAGATACTGTTAAGAAGTTTTTTGATAGAGAGTTAACCTATGCGATGTATTTAAAGTATTTTGCTGGTGCGGGTTCTAAAAAAGGATTTGAGAGATATGTAGTGGGTGAGGGTATTGAATATAAAGATGATATTACTGTAGTTCAAAAGGATTACAGAGCATATAAAAGAGAGCAACTTAAGAATAGCTTTCATAATGTCGTTACATTAATTCCAGGAGCTGATAAATATTTAGAATATTTAAAGAACAATGGTAAAAAGATTGCACTTGGTACTTCAAATGCCTCAGAATTCGCTTTCTTAATAACTAAGAATTTAGATTTAGATAAGTATTTTGATGTTAAAGTTACTGTTGAAGATGTTAAAAATACTAAACCAGCTCCAGATATTTTCCTAAAAGGATTAGAGATAATTGGAGGAAATATCCAAGAGGGGGTTGTGTTTGAAGATTCTCCAACGGGTGTACAGGCTGCTATAAATAGTGGAATGGATTATGTAGTTGTTCATACTAAAGGAGCAAATGATAGTGTGATTGACGGGAAGAAGTATGTTATTGATGATTATAAAGGGCTTCTTTGAAATTCTTTTAAAATTATTCTATATTTGAACATGGAAAAAGGATACGAAATATCAGATCAATTTGAGTCACATGAAATAGAAACATTTCTAAAACTAATCTGGGGGGAAATTTCCCCACTTACTCATGTCGGGGAAATTACCCATAACGAATTGACACCAAAAGAAGGGACATCTAAATACTGTGCAATAAGATTTCAAGGTAAAGTAGTTGCTTTGGCCGGTTTAAAGTTTGTATATGATAAGACTATTGAGTTGGGAAGCTTAGCAGTACATCCAAATCACAGAGGAAAGGGTTTAACTAAGCCTTTATTTGAGTGGCGATCTAAAATAATTGAAAACTTAAAGAAACAGGATTATCAATTGATAACTTTCTCAACTTTAGGTTCTAATATTATGAACTTTATCGGAAGCAGAATGCGCGATCTTGGATATAGTAATACTTACCCATTAAATATTGGAATTGGTGTTGTTCCAATTAGTGAAGATAAAATGAAGAAAAACTTACTTGATCCTAGTTTAGGGTATAAATTTAAAAATAAATACTATACATCAACTTTGGCAATACTCTCGACCGACCGGAAGTATTACTATGAAGATATAGAGGGCTTTAATATTAGTAAGCTCTCTGAAATTTTCCCAAACAGGACAAATCAGCGGATATTTGTGTCTTCTGCCAACATTGAATTTGATATAGCTCCGATTAGAATAAACATTAAACTGATAAAAAATTCGAATGAGAGTGATTTTAAAATTTTAAAATCAGACCTATTTAATCAAGTTCAAGTTCCGATTCTCAAAGAATTTGAGGCTGTTCATAAAAAGATTAGAAAAACCCTCATATGTACGGGTTTCAATATAAACGGAGATACTTTATTTGCCGTGTACTCTAATATAGAAATGGCAGAGCTGGAAATGATTCTCGAGTATCTAATGAAGATTGATGATAAAGATTTTTACGCAGAGTGGGTTAATTTGTTAATCGAAGTAAATAGTAGTTTAAGGTAAATTGAGTTAATCAAAACAGACTAAAGCTTTAAAGAAGAAAAATTTAGGAAAAACTAAGATTTAGTTATTGTCACCTTTAAATATTTCTGTTACAATCCACTGCTTAAAATATATGTTAAATAGATAGAAAAATGATTCAGTATTACGAAATGATGATTGCATTAAAGCCACTTCTACCTGATGATGTTAGAAAGGCTATGCACAAAGATATGTTAGACCAAATTGTTAGTTTTGGTGGAGAAGTAGTTGATACTGATGTTTGGGGTAAAAGATATTTGACATTTGATATTAAAGGACACAATGAAGCATATTACATTGTGTACAGCTTCAAGCTTCCTTCTGATAAAGTAGCGGAGTTAAGAAGAATGTATGGATTGAAACAAGAAGTTTTAAGATTCTCAATTGTTCAAGTTGAGCATCCAGAATTAATAGGAAAGAGCATTAAAAAGAAAGAGATGGAAGCAGAGGCGTAAGTCAAGATTTTTTAATGTGTAATGTAGTAAGATAAGGGTAGATTAAATTAATTATATAAAAGTATGTCGGCAAGATCATTAAACTTAGTTCAGTTAATAGGAAATCTAACAAGAGATCCTGAAATAAGATATACAGCAAATGGTACAGCTGTTGCTACTTTCGGAATTGCAACTAATAAATCTTGGAAAGATGAGAACGGAGAGCAGAAAGAACTAACTGAATTTCATAATTTAGTAGCATGGGGAAAGCTCGGAGAGATTTGCCAACAGTTACTAAAAAAGGGAATGAAGATCTATGTTCAAGGTTCCCTTACAACTAGATCATGGCAAGATGAAGCATCTGGAGTAATGAGATATAGAACTGAAGTAAGAGTTGATGATATGATAATACTTGATAGTAAAGGAATGAGACCAGCTGGAGAAGGAGATGAAGTACATGAGGAAGTACCTCAATCAAAGAAGAAATCAGAAAAGAAAGTGGAAGAAGTTACTGAAGAAATGACTTCAGATCCACTCTCAGAAGATTTGCCATTTTAATTTTTGAGAATAAAGTATGAGCGATATTATTGTTGAAAAGTCAGGATTAGAAGATACATTTGTAGAGAGAACTACTACATCAAGTGATGACCGAAGAGGTGGTGGTAAGAAGAAAAAAGGAACAAGAAGAAGAAAAATTGTTCTAAACCTTAAGTGCCCACTTTGTGAGTCAGGTGTAAAAGAAGTTACATACAAAGATGTGTACCAATTAAAGAAGTTTGCTTCTGTAAGAGGTAAGATTATATCTACTGAAAAGTCAGGAGTTTGTAGTAAGCACCAAAGACAAGTATCAAAGTCTATTAAAAGAGCAAGAGTAATGGGTTTGATGCCTTACGTTGCTGCCGAATAATAACCGGTAATATATTTTGTTTGAAAATATCCTCTATTTACGCTACTCTCTTTTAGAGCTGATATTTTTTATACACTGATTTTGAAACTGCCTAACATCGATAAAAACTCATACCTAAGTATATATATTGCAAACCAATCTATATATGCTTCGCTTTCTTATGTTGATTACAATTCTGGTAGAAACTATGTATTAAGGGATTTCACAGATATTTGTAATAACAGTAATGATATATATGCCTATGATTTTTGGAATTCATACTTCACAGGATTAAGGGAGAAGTTTAATTGGGAAATATTTCGAGAAAAGAATGTTCTCCCTGTTGTTTCAGAGGGAGTAGGGGTAAGCAGTGTTTCAATCCATTCAAATTCAAATGGGATTGATTCTGAGAATCTAATATCGGTATTAAGACAAGTATCATATGATATTAATTTCTTAAATATAAACGCAGGATACCTTTCAAAAGTATTTAATGGTATCTCAGAGAAGGTTGGGTATGAAGATATTGTATACCTTAATCTTGACCTATTCTCTTTTGAAATTACAAGATTTACAAAGCAAACATCAGGCACTTCGTTGTCACAACCTCAAAGGAAAGGTTTAAATGTTAATAGCTCAAAAATTGATTGGGTATATAGAGAGAATTTGATAAACAACATCTCAAACTCAAAGCTAAAAGCTTTTATGTCTGCACAGTTAAATGACTCGCGACTTTCAAATATGTGGGCTAACTATGTTCTAAATCCTAGCTTTGATAAGTTAAATGCTACATTACAAGATATACTTAGATCCTACATTACCGTTCAATTACTCACTTTTTTGAATGATAACGGCACTAAGTTTGAAAATATTGGAGGAATAGCTCCTTCTACCCTAATCATTGTAACCGGAAATATGTTGAGATGTTTAAATAGTGAAAAACTATTCCTCTCCTTAATTGATGGATTAGAATTAAACGGTGAAGTTGATATTATTCTAGACTCTAACAGTGAGGTAATTAGATTTGGACGAAATCTTGTAGAAGGAATTGAGAGCAAAGAGTTTATTGTTTCAATCAATGACGTGTTTAGTAATGTGAATAAGGTTGTAATACCAAATGTAAGTAATAAAGATAGAAAGGTAATTCTAACTGGTAATATACAATCGGCAGAAAATGGAAATAAAGAAATATTTGCATTTAGTCCTGAAATAACATTCATTGAATTAAATAATGCAAAAGAATTCATATCTGGAAGATTTGTTCAGGGCGCTTTCTGGGGGGAAAAGTATCAAACCTTTGAAATATATTCAGACCCTAGAAATGTTACATATTCGAGATTAGTAGTAGATGGAAGAAGTAAACCAGTGGTATATGGTCCTGATTTAAGAACCAATAAATTTAAGATTAATCAATGGCTAAATGAGAATAGTTAATCCTTTTTTAACAAAAATTAATAAATATGATTTTCAAATTCCATTACATGGAAAAGTGAAGATGCTTGTTGGAAGAGGTGATAAAGTAAAAAAGGGAGATCATCTATTTCAAAGAGAGTATAAAAAGATACTCGCTAGCTATAGTGTGACTAAGGATTTAGGTATTAGCCCTAAAGATGCAAAAGAATATACTGTTAGATTAAACGGAGAATATGTAACTGTTGGTGAAATACTTGCTGAACGATTAACAAGTGGGGGATTAATTGTAAAAAAGATCTTTGCAACTGTTGAAGGGCTTCTTAGTTTAGATAGGCTAGACGAAGGCTTTATCGATATTCTTTCTGAACATACTGTAGAGACAGTTGAGAGTAATATGTATGGGACAGTTTCAGATATAGATTTGTCACGCTCCATAACTATTGAGTCTCATGCGTACCAATTGAATACAGTCCTCACAGCACATGGAGTAGATACTGAGGGTGATTTCTATATACTAGGAGATGGAAATTCAGTATATTCACAAAGAAGTATTAATGAAGATATTGAAGGGAAGATTGTGTTTGCAGGAAGATTTCTATACGCACAAACAGCAACAGAGATATTAAAGAAAGGTGCAATAGCAATTGTTACATGGTCTATGGATTGGAATGACTATACTCAGTTTAAAAATAAAATAGTTGTAGTAGGGGGGTTTGGGCAAATACCATATGATCAGATGGTCTCACATGCAATAGCTGCATTTAATGGCTCACATATATTGATTTCTGAAAATAAAATAATAATGGCTGATGTTGGGCAATACCTTCTCAAGGATATTAACCCTGGTATTGAAAGTCAGTTAAAAGTAAATCAGATAGTTAAAGTAAGTGATCCCGATAACTACTACGCTATAGCTAAAGTTGTAGAGGCAGCCTCTGGACTTGAGTATGCAACCATTGTATATAATAATGGTCAGAGAGCCTTAATATCAGAGGAAATGTTAACCCCTATATATTAGGTTTTTCAAATGTATCATTAATTGTGTATACTTTAAAATTAAGATTAAGTAGTTTGAAATGAAAAATAAGAATTCCCTAGAAAATTTCCTTAAATCAAAAACGTTCGGAGTTATTATAGCTATTGTTTGTTGTTTTGCATTAGGCTTCATGTTTGGAAGACTAAGCAATAATTCAATTGCAGGACTATTAAATAGTACTGACAAAAAGGAAATGACAATGTTCTGGGAGGTATGGAATACACTCAAGAATCAATATGTTGATGAAAAACAAGTTGAAAATGAAGATGACCTATACTACGGAGCAATTAAAGGTTTGGTTAGCTCAATTGGTGACCCAGCAACAATATATTTAGACCCAAGTGAAACCGAACAGTTCAATAAGAGTATTGAAGGAAAATCATTTCAAGGAATTGGAGCTGAACTTAACTACGAAAACGGATCAATTGTAGTTGTATCGCCTCTTAAAGGATCTCCAGCAATAAAGGCGGGAGTAAAAGCAGGGGATAGAATTATTAAAGTAGATGGAAAAGAGATTAAGTCAGATGAAAGTATTTTTGATGTTGTTTCAAAAATTAGAGGAGAGGCTGGTACTAAAGTCACAATTACTGTGGCTAGAAGTGGAACAATTAAACCAATTGATATTGAAATAACACGTGGAGAAATTGATGTCCCAAGTATGGAATTAAAAGATGCTGAAGGTATAAATGGTGTGAAAGTTCTAAGAGTCTCAAGATTTACAGATGAAAGTGTTATTGCATGGAATGCAAACTGGGATAAGATGGTTCGAGAAATCAATGCAAGTAAAGCAAAGGGATTAATTGTTGACCTAAGAGGTAACCCAGGTGGTTTCTTTGATAGCGCAATATATGCAGGAGAAGATTTTCTTAAGAAAGGAACAGTACTTGCAAAGCAAACAAATAGAAAAGGTAAGGAAGATGTGTTTAGATCTGATAGAGATGGAAAACTTCTAAATATACCTGTTGTAGTGCTTGTAGATGAAGGAAGTGCATCAGCATCTGAGATTCTATCCGGAATGTTACAACAAAATAAGCGAGCAACAGTTGTTGGAACAAATACATATGGTAAGGGAACAGCACAAACTATTGTAAATTATCGAGATGGCTCAAGTTTACACTTAACAATTCTAAAATGGTTGCTTCCAGATGGACAATGGTTAAATAGAGAGAACCCAATTAAACCAGATGTTGTTGTTGAGTATCCTGAAGATGAATATAAGAAGGGAAATGATGTACAATTAAATAAAGCAATAGAATTAATTAAGTCTAAAATATAATTATGCAAGAAAATAAAACAAAAAATACTTCTGTAATATTTAATACAACTAAACTGGTATCAATACTTATTGTTGTAGTTGTGTTTATATCTCTATTAGTTTTTGGATGGACTAAGCTTTATCCAATCATTGATATGGCTATTAGAGATGCTAAGAACCCTAATATAACTGGAGAGACTGTTAAGGTTGTAACGGAAGAGAGTGTAATTGTAGACGTAGTTGAAAAGTCTATGGATGCCGTTGTATCAGTTGCTGTAAGTAGACTAGAACTTCAAGAAGGTAAGGGTGTGGTGGATGCTAGTGATAAGATTGGTACAGGGTTTGTTGTAGATGAATCTGGCTTAATTGTCACTAACCAGCATGTAGTATCTGATCCAAGTGAGACTTACAAGATTGTAACCTCTCAAGGTAAGTCATATGAGGTTGATAATTTTGTAATTGATGATGTTAATGATATTGCAATATTAAAGGTAAAAACAAACGGAGATAAACTTCAAACATTGCCACTAGGTGAGTCTTCTAAGCTTAAAGCCGGACAGTTAGTAATTGCAATTGGAACTCCTCTTGGAGAATATGCAGGTAGCGTTACAACAGGTGTAATCTCAGGACTTAATAGATCTGTTGCTACAAGCTCTGGAAGCTTCTGGAGTAGAACTTCTAAGCAGTATGATGATGTAATCCAAACTGATGCGGCAATCAATCCAGGTAACTCAGGAGGCCCTTTGCTTAACTCTGCAGGGCAGGTAATAGGTGTTAACTTTGCCACTACTTCTGGTGCTGATAACATTTCATTTGCCCTGCCTGTTGATAGGGTTAAAATGAGACTTGATGAGTATAGAAAGTATGGTAAGTTCATTAGGCCATATATGGGTGTTGAATTTAGAATGATTACCAAACTTGATGAACAATATTACGATAATGTAAAAGCAGGCGCATTAGTAATTAGGGTTACAGGTGATAGTCCAGCAAGTAAGGGTGGTATAAAAAAAGGTGATATCATTACAAAATTTGCGGGAAAAAATGTAGATACAGCACTAACAACATTAATTTCCCAACAGAAAGTAGGGGATGAGGTCTCATTAGAAGTATATCGTGAAGGAAAGACAGTATCTCTAAAGATAAAGCTTGAGGAAGCGAAGTAGTCCTCTAAAGTCGTATTCAAATGCAAATTGAAATTTAGACTGCTTTTCTAAGAGATTTGTTAAGATTTCTTTTTGGCTTGGGTCAATTTCAAATATTGCTCCAATTACGTTACTGTCATTAAGTAATTGTTCTATCAATACCTTTATTATCTCCAACCCATCTTGTCCGCCATCAAGTGCGAGTTGTGGCTCGAAATCTTTTACACTTTTATCAAGCTTTAGATAATCACTTGTTGGGAGATTAGCAATCACAATGGTATTAGGTTTACACTTAATATCATGTATTAGATCATTATTTTTAACTTCTGTATTAGTTTCAACTTTGTTTTCAATAATATTTCTTTTTGTAACTTCAAGAGCATCTTTAGAAATATCTAGAAATGATATTTGTAGAGAAGGGTATCTTTTAGCCAAAGAGATCCCAATTACACCACTTCCGCATCCTACATCAATTACATTCTCTACATCCTCAAACTCCTTGAATATCTCAAGAATTTGAAGTGTCTCAATACGAGGAATTAATGTATCTCTGTTTACATATATTTTATTTCCATCAAAGTCAGTATATCCTCTTATATATTCCCAAGGTTCGTTTTGTGAAAGTCTTAAAACAATATTATCAATTTCAGGCTGAGAATAGTTTGTAAATTCACAAATCTCTTTAGAAATTCTTAATGCATCAGGGTGATTTATCTCTTCAAGCCTTTTTGTTGTATGGGCAATTATTGAGAGGGTATTAATCTTCATTGTCGCCACCAATATCAACTTGACCTTTAAGAATCATATCTCTAGTAGTTACTAAAATATCTTCTAGATATCCGTTTAATACTTCCTCAAGATTAAACCAAGATTTCTTAATTCTATGGTCTGTAATTCTGTTTTGAGGGAAGTTGTATGTCTTTATCTTTTCAGATCTCATTGCTGTTCCAATTTGTGAGGATCTCATATCGGACCTCTCTTTGTCTGCTTCCATTTTGTTTTTTTCATACAACCTTGATCTTAGAAGTTCCATTGCTTTAGCTTTGTTTTGATCTTGATACTTTGTCTCTTGGCAAGAAACAACAATACCACTAGGTGTATGGGTAATTCTTACGGCTGAGTCTGTTCTGTTAACGCTTTGTCCACCAGCACCAGATGATCTCATTACTTCTATATTTAAATCTTCTGATCTAATTACAACGTCTACTTCTTTTGCCTCAGGAAGAATAGCAACTGACGCTGTTGATGTGTGAATTCTACCAGCATTTTCTGTTGCAGGAATTCTTTGTACTCTATGAACACCACTTTCAAACTTAAGAAATTTGAATACATTCTTTCCTTTAATGTGGGCTACTACTTCTTTAAATCCACCATTTTCACTAATGCTACTGTCTATTACTTCAACTTCCCATCCTTTATTCTTCCCAAACATTGAATACATTCTAAAAAGGTCTGCACCAAAAAGTGCTGCTTCTTCTCCACCAGTTCCTGCTCTAATTTCAAGTATTGCTGATTTATTATCATCAGGATCACCAAATTGTCTTTCTATTTCAATATCGACAATCTCTTTATCCAACGCTGTGATTTGTACTTCAGATGATGCTAGATCACTTTTAGCCATCTCAATCATTTCAGTATCGGTCTCGCTCTTTAACATTTCGACCGCTTGTTGATATATATCTAGTTGCTTATGAATAGTGGTCATTAAGGGATGAAGGGTAGAGTAGTGGTGGAGATCAACAGCAAGTGCTGACATATTTGCACCAGTTAAATGTCCATGTGACATGGCATTTTCTAAATCTTCTTTCTTTTGGGTAATTAGTTTTAAGTTGTATTTCTCCTTTAAAGCAGGTACGTCAATCATATATATTGAGTATATAATAAATTAGGAGGGAGAATCTACTTGGAGATTTGAGAAAGCATATCTTTAAGAGTTAGGCCTGACTGTGCCTTCTTTTCAATCTTTTCAAATTTCTGCTTTCTAGCTTCCATCTTTTCCTTCTTAGATCTAAATGACATTGCACTAGATTTTTCCTGTCTTGCTTGGAACTTTGATACTAAGTTATCAGTATCAACAATCTTTTGCTCACCAGTATAGAAAGGATGACAGTTAGAACACAATTCTGTGTTTATAGATGTTAATGTTGAACCTGTAACAAATGTGTTTCCACATGAACATGTAACTTTTACATCGGTATTATATTTTGGGTGTATATTTTTTCTCATATCAGGGGGATTATATCAGAAGAAAATGAAGTGTGCAAAGTCCCTATTCAAACTTTTTAATAAACACAATACTATCTTCTTCAAACCCAATGTTTTCATAAAATTTAATAGCATCTCCATTCCATTTATATACTTCTAGCTTTACATTTGCTTTTAACTCTTTTGCTAGGTTAAATGGAATTTCCATAAACTTCTTTCCTAAACCGAGGTTACGAGCCTTTTCAATTAAGAAGAGATCCTCGATATATACTTCGTTTGATATTTCTAAAAAATAGAAAGTTAGATATCCTACTGGTTTCCCGTCTATAAAGGCTAAATATATTTCTCTTTTTGAATGCACTAGGTCGTACTCAGAATACTCGGAATTTTTAGGATCTTTTATAAATTTAGTATTAGTTTTTTGTGCATTATATTTATCGAATTCATCAAAAAGGGAAGTTAATTCTTTGATGTCGTTTTTTGTAGCTTTTCTTATTTCTATATTCATAGGTTAATAATACTATACTTCCCATAATATTAAAGAGACAAATATTAATTGACTAATACCCACTAGGGTATCTATACTGAAGTTATGGCTAAAAAAGGACCTTCAACACTTCAAGATAGATTACACCGTATAGAGGGGCAAATTCGCGGTATTGAGAAGCAATTAGAAGAAGGAAAGAAAACCTCCGATGTATTAATGCAAATTGAAGCAGTTATCTCGTCATTAAA
>CAZIIC010000016.1:0-17510 GCA_964539195.1 uncultured Candidatus Saccharibacteria bacterium | reverse complement strand
TTCCTACAAGAGGAGCTTGTTGTTTTACCAAAGGCACACCCTGCCTCTGCATGTTCGATCCAGCTAACGCTCTCATTGAGTCATCGTGTGCTACGAATGGAATCAAAGCCATTCCAAGTCCTGCTTGCTGTGAAGCTATAACATCAACATGTGTAATGTTCTGTACGTCTTCAAGGGCAAAATCTCCATTGAATCTTGTTGGAACCATTGATTCTAAGATATTTCCAAACTCATCCGTTTTAAGTGTAGCTACAGATACAACTTTCTCTTCTTCTGTTTTAGCATCTAGATATTCAACATCTTCAGTAATGAATGCAACAACAGGAATCTCTTTTAGTTGATCAACTTTCTTTAATGCTAAAGCCTCTTTTTCAGTTACAACTGTTCGAGCTTTTACAATTGTTTCTTTGCCCATCTTAATATCTTCAAGAGGCATTCTATTTACAATCGATTTACCATCGTTTGCAACAACATTTAGAACTCTCTTATATGGTGCTTCTAAGAATCCATATTCATTGACTTTAGCAAGTACAGCTAATTGAGTAACAACACCAATTGATTGTGATTCTGGAGATGTTACAGGGTCAAATCTTGAATAGTGGGAGTTATGCACTTCTCTAACTGAGAATGTAGCCCTTTCCTTTACAAGACCACCGGGTCCTGCTGCAGTTACTTTTCTCTTATTTTCTAATTCTGACAAAACATTTGATTGCTCTAAGAATGCTGAAAGCTGGTTACTACCAAAGAATGACTGCATAGCTGCAGATACTGGTTTGGTACTAATTAACATAGATGGAGTTAGTTTAGCGTCTTGTCCATACATGCTCATCTTATCTTTAATATTCTTTTCCAATCTTCTAGCACCAACAGCTAACTGTCTTACCAAAACTTCACCAACGCTTCTAATTCTTCTATTTGATAAGTGGTCAATATCATCAGGAGCAACTGTACCGTTGTTTACTTCAATTAATCTCTTAATCAAAGCAATCATATCGTCAAGTGTAAACTTGCATACTTCACCATCAATAGGGACGTTAAGTCCTAGTTTTCTATTTATTTGATATCTTCCAACTTTACCTAAATCAAACTTTCTAGCGTTAAAGAAGTGACCTTTAATGTATTTTTCTGCGCTATCAAGAGTTACTGACTCATCAGGTCTTAATTTGTTGTAGACGCTGATAATAGCTTCTTCTTTATTCTTAGTGAAATCTCTTGCAAGAGTAGATTCAATATATTTATACTCTTCACTTGTATCAACATCAGCAAATAATTTTTTAATTTCTTCGTCTGTTTCATAACCAAATACTCTGAAAAGCTCTGTTATTAACACTCTTGGTCTCTTTGGTACTAATCGTATTGAAATAACATTATTCTTACTTACTTCAAATTCATACCATGGTCCCTTACTTGGCATTAATCTTGCTTTAAACAATATTCTACCAGGGAATCTCTCCTGTTCTTCAATTAAAACACCCTCAGCTCTAACAATCTGGTGGGTAACTACTCTTCTAACACCGTTTACAACAAAGAAACCATCACTTGTCATAAGTGGAAGGTCTGTTACAAAAATCTGCTGTTCTTTGAGTTCTCCAGTTCTATTATTAAGCAATTGAACTGTTGCGTATACAGGAGCTTCATATGAAAGTCCCTTACTCTGGGAATCTTCTACACTTCTATATGGATCACCAATCTTAAAATCCTTAAAATTGAGGGTCCACATCTTCTCCATTGTATCTTTAACAGGGGTAATTTCAGAGAAAACATGGTTAAAACCATTCTCTAAAAACCAGCTAAAGGAATCTAATTGAGCTTGGATGAGGTTTGGAAATTCTACCTTACGGCTAGAGCCTACACCTAGGTTGATTCTCCCGGCTCTATTTCTACTTGGTTCTTTTATCATTGAGTTTTAAAAAGGCCTTAAATTATACTAAAAATGCATTTTTAGTGACTATTACAGCTGAAAGCTTTTTGCGTCTGAACCTTGCAAAATGCGCTTTCTGTAAGCCATTTAAACGAAAGCAACGGCGCGATACTAACATATATATATAGATATGTCAAAGAATGACTTGATTTCCAATATTATATGACTTACGCACTGTTGTCAAAGACCTCACAAAATACTAATATAGGTGTGGCAACAAAAACATATGAGAAAGAAATCTTCAAAAAAGAAGGAGAATGTAACAATTCACAGCGATGAAACCAAGATTATATTTGGTGCATTAATAACGATTCTAGGTATCGGATTAACAATCGCACCTTTTTTTGACTCTATTGTTTCAAGATATGTAACTGATTTTCTAGGATTTGGATCAATGTTTTGGGGGTTATCCATTATTTACTTCTCTTTTAGATTCTTTACGAAAAGTGAGTTAATGACCTCAATTAGACTACAAATCGGTTTAATTCTTTTTGCGTTTACATTCAGTGTATTTCTAATGTTTTGGGCTCCAATTGAAGTATTACAAGGCCTAGACTACTCAACAAGTGGCGGATTATTGGGATATAAGCTTCATATTGCCCTATTATCAACACTTGGTACATTTTTAGAATTTCTTGTACTCCTTCTTCTTCTTGTTATCTCAATATCAATGCTTACAAATATTAAGCTTGTACAAATTAGAGATTTTCTTGAATCATTATTTGAAAATAACCAAAAGAGTGATGTTATTGAATTTAAAAACGATAATTTCAATGTAAAAGATCCTGAACTTTCAACACAAACGGAAAAAGAAGAACAGCAATCATTCTTAGGAAAGATATTTGGAGGGAAAGATAAAGCTGAAGACGCAGACAAACTAGATAATGATGTTGAGCCAATTAAAATGGAAGAGGAGATTGATTTTAAGAACATCGAAATTGAATCAAAAGACCAAGATCATGACGACGGAAATGAAATCGATAACTCACCTAAGTATCTAAATTGGCAACTTCCAACAGCAGAACTGCTTCAAGAGCCAGTAGTTAAAGCTCAAAACAAAGAAGTATACAAAAAGAATGCGCTAGTAATTCAAAGTACATTGGCTAGTTTTGGAGTTCAAGCTAAAGTTGTAGAGGTATTAATTGGCCCTACGGTTGTTCAATACGCATTAAGTATGGCAGTTGGAATCAAAGTATCAAAGATTCAGAATTTAGCAGATGACTTAGCTTTGGCATTAGCTGCGCCTGCTTCAAGCGTAAGAATTGAAGCACCAATTCCAGGAACTTCACTTGTTGGTATCGAAGTACCAAATCCAACACCAAACTTTGTATATGCAAAAGAGCTAGCCGCAAAAGTTTCAGCAGACAAGGAAAAATATGACCTACCTCTAATCTTAGGTAAAGATATTGCAGGAAGATTAATGATAAAGGATTTAACTCAAATGCCCCACCTATTAGTAGCTGGTGCAACAGGTACTGGTAAGTCCGTAGGTATTAACACAATCTTGCTAGGACTTCTCATGACTAAATCCCCAGACGAATTACGATTTATACTTGTAGACCCAAAGATGGTTGAAATGGCTCCATATAACGGAATTCCACATCTTCTCACCCCTGTTATTACTGACATGGAACTAGTTATGAATGCTCTTCAATGGGCAATTGAAGAAATGACAACTAGATACCGAATGCTAAAGCAAGCTGGAGTTAGAAAGATTACAGAATACAACCAGAAGATGGGATATACAGCAATGCCATATATAGTAATTGTAATTGATGAAATGGCTGACTTAATGCTTACAACTGGAGTTGATGTTGAGACAAAAATCGTAAGATTAGCTCAAATGAGTAGAGCCGTAGGTATCCACCTCATTCTGGCAACCCAGAGGCCATCTGTAAACGTCGTAACAGGATTAATCAAGGCAAACGTACCTTCAAGGGTAGCATTCAGTGTAGCGTCAGGCACAGACTCTCGAGTAATAATCGATCAAGTTGGAGCTGAGAACTTAATTGGAAATGGAGATATGCTATTTAAATCACCTAAAGATATTCGACCAGTTAGAATACAAGGCGCATATACTGATACTAAAGATTTAGATAAGGTTATTAAGTTCATCAAAGACCAAACCTTTGAAGTTGATTATTCAGACGAAGTTGTTGCACCAAGAGGAGATGACGGCAAAGTATTTGATGGAAGCTCTTCAGGTGCATCAGAAGATCCAATGTTCAACGATGCACTTAATGCTGTAATTAACGCACAGAAAGCCTCAGCCTCATATTTACAAAGAAAGTTTAGAATAGGATATAATAGGGCGGCAAGATTGATAGACGAACTAGAAGAAGCTGGTGCAATTGGCCCTCAAGACGGAAGTAGCGCAAGAAAAGTTTTAGTCACTTCTGCAGGTCAAGTTACAGGAAAGTAATTGGATTAGTATATTCTGCCCAAATATTTTATTATCATTGATTATGTTAACTCCAGGTGAAATTCTAAAAGACAAAAGAAATGAAATTGGTAAGACTATTTTTGAAGTAGCCCAGGAAACACGCATACTTGAAAAGTATATTAAACAGATAGAAGCAAACCAATTTGATCAATTCGATTCACCAGTCTTTGCAAGAGGTTTTATAAAAATTTACGCGCAATATCTAAATCTTGATCAAGACAAAATACTTGCACTGTTCAGAAGAACAAGTAAGGGACTAGATGAAAAAGATAGTAAGAAAAAGAAAAGATGGTTTAGTAACCTAGACAGTTCAAATTCAGTTAAGAATGTATTAATTGGCATTACCACACTACTATTCATACTCTTTGGTGCCTTTATCTACACACAACTATACCTCTACCAACTTCAGCCAAAGTTAGAAGTCTTTACGCCTGTAAATGGGTTAGTAACTGAGCAAGATAGCATAAAAGTAGAAGGTCTAACCAACGAGAAGAATAAAATTATGCTTAACGGCAATGAGATTGAAAATAATAACGGAAGTTTCTCAACTGATTACAAATTAACATTAGGAGAGAATGTATTAACTATCATATCCGAAAACAGAAGAAACGTTAATAAAATAACTCAGAATGTAATTAAAGTTCAGTACAACAAGCCTACTGAAAAAACAGAAGAACCTGAAATACCAGCATTAAAGTCTTTTAATATAACAGTGAAAGTAAAAAGTGAAGCAAGTTGGGTCAGACTAATAGTTGACCAGAAACAGAAGATAGCTCAAATCTTAAGCCCAAACTATTCAGGGAAATTTAAAGTAACATCAGATTTTGAATTAGTGACTGGAAGACCTGATATGACAGAGATATATGTAAATAATGAGAAAAAGTCATTAACTAACGATACTGAAAGTGGTGTTGCCTCTATTAAATGTAGTATAAATAATAATGAGATTGTCTGCCCAAGATAATATTATAATTATTCAATGGACAAAGACAGAACAAACATAGATCTAGTAAAAGAAAGAACAGATATTGTTTCTGTTGTACAGAAATATGTAAACTTAAAACAAGCAGGTAAGAATCTTTCCGGATTGTGCCCATTTCACCAAGAGAAGACGCCCTCTTTTAATGTTAGCCCACAGCTACAAATATATAAATGTTTTGGATGTGGAAAGACAGGAGATGTAATTACTTTCGTTCAAGAAGTAGAAAAGGTTGAATTCGTTCAAGCTCTAGAAATGTTAGCAAAAGACGCAGGAGTAGTATTGAAACAACAGAACCAACCAATCCCTGTAGCGTATCAGTTAAATAAGTGGGCACAACTCTTCTATCAAAAGTCCCTACATGAACCAAAAGGCCAACAAGCCTTAGAATATCTTAATAACAGAGGGATTTCAGAGAATGAGATTAAAACATTTGGAATAGGATATTCTGCTGGAGATGGAAGCTTTCTTAACAATCTACTCAGATATAAAAACTTTAGTAAGAAGATATTACTTGAAAGTGGACTATTCATAGACAAAAACGGAGAAATCAAAGAGAAGTTTAACAAAAGAGTTATATTTCCAATCCATAACAATTCTGGAAAAGTAATTGCATTTACCGCTAGAAAATTACCAAACAACGAGTATGGACCAAAGTATCTTAACTCACCTGAATCACAAATCTACCATAAAAGAAGCACACTTTATGGATTCTACCAAGCTAAAGGAAGCATTAAAAGGGATGACTTATGCATTATACTTGAAGGAACAACTGATGTTATCTCAATGCATAAAGCAGGTTTTACAAACACTGTCGCACCTCTTGGCACAAGCTTAACTATTCAACAGTTAGAACTACTTAAAGGATATACAAAGAACCTACTATTCATCTTTGACAACGATACGGCAGGTCAAACAGCTCTTGAAAGGAGTTTTAAGCTAGCAACTCCCCTTGGATTTACTTGTTTTTCCCTCAATACAGGAAAATACAAAGATATCGATGAATTTATACAAAATGAACCGGAAAAACTAACGGAACTAATCGCCAACAGAAACGACGCCTTCAGCTATTTATTAGCAAATAAAATTGAACAGGTAACTCCAAATTCCCTTGCAGGTATAACCAAAATAGAGTACTACATAAAATCCCTTATTAACGCCGTTTCCGATGAAACCGAATTAACCTTCTACCACAACAAAATCAGGCAACTACTCCCCGAACTGAATCTAGAGGAGAGATTTGCAAGGCCAGAACAACAGAAGTCGAATGTAAAGAATGAAACATTCAACCTAGAAGAAAGGTTTCTAAGCGCCTCAATAAATGACCAGATTCTACTTGAGGGAGATATTACAAAAGATTACTTCTTTGATAGTACGAATCAGACGCTATTTGAAATTTTAGTAGAGAACAAAGGGAAAGGCCCAAAAGAGATTTACGAGGGTATCAAAAACACCTTGGTTAAGAATAAACTTGAAAAAGTACTGTTGCTGGTAAAAGACGACTCTAATAGCAAGCAATTAGTTGAGAGATTAACAGTAAGATACTTAGAAAACAAAGTAAAAGAATGTCGGTCATTACTTGCAGTTGCGGAGGAAAAAGAGGATACTACAAAGGTTAAAATCTACATGGACCAGATAATACAATTAACCAATAAAATTAGAAATATTAAAGGATGAAAATCTCCAACTACGATCAATTTGATTACGACTACTCAAAATACTGGAAGAACAGAAATTACGAGCATGTAAGTGAAGTGCACGCATTATCAAAGCTAATGAGTGATATGAAAGGTAAATGGTTTATGGATTTAGGTGGCTCATATGGTAGACATTTACCAAACTATTACTCCAAATACGAAAATCCAATCATTGTAGACTATTCTTTAAATACGCTAATTAATAACAAGGAAAGAATATGGAAAACATATCCAAATACAAAGTTGGTAGCAGCAAATGCATATTACCTACCTTTTAGAGAGAATGTTTTTGACGGATCGACAATGGTAAGAGTATTACATCATATTGAAAATACAGATCAGTTTTTCAATGAATTAGTAAGAGTTTTAAAGGATAAATCCGTTCATATCCAAGAATTTGCAAATAAGATGCACATCAAAGCACGTATAACCCACATGCTTAAAATGGATAAGAAATTCTTTACAACGGAACCCTACCAACAACCTACACATAATAATTTTGAAGGTTCAAATGGAGTTGAAAGCGTATTTTTAAACTTCCACCCAAAGTATCTTAAGGCAATGCTTAAAGAGAAAGGATTCAAGCTACTTACCAAACAAGGAGTTTCATACTTACGATTAGGAATCTTAAAGAAAGTATTTCCAAGCTTTGTACTCTTTAATCTGGAGAAAGTAATGCAAAAGATTTTAGGAAGAACACATATATCACCAAGTATCTTCTACAAACTATCTCTTAAAAAAGAATCCAAGAGCCAAGATTACAATTCTTTTGAAGACATCCTAGTATGTCCAAAGTGCAAAACCGACCTGAAATTTAGAAACGAAGAGTGCGTTTGTATACAATGTAAGAATCGGTATGAAAAGGTAGCCGGTGTGTGGGACTTTAGAGTACAATAGTCTAATGAAAGGACTTAAGAAAGCGCTAGGGCAAAATTTCTTCAATAATCCAACTCTTGCTGATAAGATTGTTGATATAACGACACAAAATAATCCAGAAAGAATCGTTGAAATAGGTCCAGGAGACGGATATTTCACAACAAGACTCTTAAACAAGTGCTCCGACATTACCGTTATCGAGAAAGATAGTGAGATTTCTGAGAAATTAAAGATTAAATTCCCAACGATAAAGATTATCAATGAGGACTTTTTAGATTTAGACCTTAGAAAGCTAAAATTGGAAGACGATACGGTTATATATGGTTCCCTTCCGTACAACATTTCAAAAGTGATAATTAGACGATTACTTGAGGAAACTCCAGTTAAAAATTTCTTTTTTATTATTCAAAAGGAAGTTGCCGTTAAGTATTCACAATTAGAACCATCTTCACTTCAATCAATTACAACAAAGCTTTTTGCAGACTCAAAAGTATTACTAAACATTAGTCCTGGCTCATTTCTTCCTAGACCAAAAGTTGATAGCTCATTTATACAATTTAGTAGGAATGAGAATTCATCGGGCATTAATACACAACTATTCTTGGAATTAATTAAACGAAGCTTTTCTTCTCCTAGAAAGACATTGAGAAACAATCTAAAAGGTTGGAAATTGCAGGAAAAGATTGACCCTAAGTGGTTAACATTCAGGGGCGAGCAACTAAAGATTGAAGATTTCTTAAAAATATATAAAGAGATAGAAATGATATAATCGTAGGATAATGAAAAAAGAGAACAGTAAAGCTAAAAAAGAACAGGTTAAACAGCTATCTTTGGGATTGAAATCACCATTATCGAATGTATTTTATAATTTTAAATCAAGAATTGTATCAAGGTTAAATTTATTTGGTGCGAACTCTTTTATAAATGACCCTATTATTTGGTTACTTGTAAGTTTTCAAATTGTTGGAGGGTTTTATCAGATGATTTATATTCTTAATCAGATAGAGAAATTACCTAGTCTTATTCCACTTTTCGGTTATAGCGGAAATAGTATAGATACACTTGTGCCTAAGTTTTATTATCTAGCATTTCCTCTTATTTCCTTCTTACTTCTTGTTATTGGTTTTAGAATGGCAAAGTCTGTATACTTTAAAAATAATACCTTAGCTCACTACACTCTTTTTATTGAATTACTTGTTTCTCTATCATTAACTTTACATATTATTGTAATAATCTCACAGTATGTTTGAAGATTTATTGTTAAACAGTACGGATACTTTTACCAAACTCATATTGCAGATTGATGTATTACATACAATCCCAAATGCATATTTTAAGTATCTACAATTTCTACCTCTATTTGTAATTGCAATACTCACAACACTCATTCTAACTCCTTTAATTGGACAGTTAGCTATAAAGTATAGAATATTTGACTTACCTCAAGATCTTAGAGATAGCAAATCAACATTAAACCAGTATGATGACCCAAACAGACATATTCATAAAGAGCCTATTCCTTTTTTAGGAGGTTTGGCAGTTGTACTACCATTAATTGTAATAATATTGATATTTCTAAAGATTACCCCAACAATTCTGCCTATACTTATTGGATTGAGCATTATCGCAATTGTAGGATTTCTAGATGATAAGTATAACTTACCAGCAACATACCAACTCATCGCACAATTACTAGCTTCTTTTATTATCGTTCTATCTCCAATAGATATTACATTTATAAATAACCCATTTAACGGATACTTTCACCTTGATGCATTAACATACTCCTTTAACTTGGGATCCTTTCCGCTTAGCCTTGTGCTTCCAGGAGATATTTTAATAATTCCTTGGATAATTTTGTGTATTAACGCGTTAAAATGGGTCGGAGGATCAGATGGATTAATTGAAACAAACAGCATTATTGCGTTTGCACTAATGTTTGTATTAGGAGTTAGAAATGAATCAAGCGTTATTGCCACAATATCAATTGTAACCTCAGGATTAATACTTGGTATGCTTTATTATAATTTTCCACCTGCAAAGATATTTACAGGATCAATTGGTAAAACAGCGTATGGGTTTCTAATTGCTACCCTTGCTCTTGTAAACGGCGCTAAGCTTGCAACAACAATAATAATACTTGCCTTACCTTTGATTGACGCTCTAATAACAGTTACAACTAGATATCTAAAGTTTAAACCAAAAAATCCAATTGAGTTACTAAGAATTAATGATAAATCACACTTACATCACCAATTACTGGAACTTGGATTAAGTTCAAAACAGATACTACTTGTTGAAACATCAATCGCACTAGTTGTCGGAGCTTTAGCAATATTCACGACAGGAGCAAACAAGTTAGTGGCTCTAGTACTAGCATTAGGAATAGTAGCGATGTTGATTTCTTTTATTAGAATTAGAACTGCTCAGAAGAAAAAAGAAGTACCAAAAGTCATCGAAGAAGAAGAATCCCCGGAATCAAAATATACATACTAATTTTGTGTGGACACAAGGGTATGTCCGGATTATAATGGAATAGCTATGAATACCGTTAAGACTGCCATAATTATACTCATATTGCTAATTGCAGTATCCCTTGTCATATACTTTATCCCTTTTGATAAGGTACTTTCCAACATTCCATACTTTAATAAACTGTATAACAACACCTCACTAACTATTAACAGTAAGAATGGAAAAAGCTCTGTAAATATTGGCGGAAAGGATTATGGACAAACTCCTGTAACAATTACTGACCTAAACTCGGGAGATTATGACGTAGTGCTTACTAGAATCTCTGAATCAAAAGACTCATATGTGCCATTAAATGTTTCAATAACATTGGAAAAAGGCGCTGAATCAATAATTGATATGGAAATTGGACCATCTGGTATTAATGCAGGTTACATACTGTATTACACAAAGTCACTTACAAGCAGTGAAAATAATGGGCTAATTACATTATTAAGTGAACCTGATGGAAGTAATATATATCTTGATGATCAAATACTTGGAAAAGCACCTATCAAGGCGACAAAGCTTAACGCAAAGAATTATCAAATAAAGATTACTAAACAAGGATATGAAGATCTTTCATTTCCTGTTATTGTTAGAAATGGTTACAACTTAAATATACAAACTACATTATATCCACTTCCAACAATACTTAAAAAATGAGCAGTTCACTAAATAGAAAAATAAATCCAAATAGCCCAGTTTCATTATTAATACATGGAAGTAATGATCTATCCCTTTCAGTAGCAAAATCATTGGTACAACAAGGTGGAAATGTAATCCTAATTGACGAGTTTAACAGCAAAAGTAAAAGATATATTACAGAACTTAAAGCCTTAGGTAATGCCGATTTCATTGATTTCAAAGGTATTTCAGAGCTACTAGAAAAGTTACCTCGAGTAGATTACATCTACTATTTTCTGAATGACTATTTAATACAAACTGAAAACTTCTCAAGTAAAGAGTTTCTCGATGAAACAACGTACTTAAACACAGTAATCAAAGCTTCAAAGAAGTACGATTCAAAAATAGGATTAATAACTTCAATCAAGCTAAACCAGGATCTTTCTGCCCACATTTTAAACAAGAAGCTTTCTGCACCTGCTCCATATTCAAACATTGAACTTCAGAAATATTGTGAGACGCTAATGGCAGAAAACAGAGATAAATTGAAACTTAATACCAGAATTATACGGGTAGGATCAATTTTAGGAGGTCAAAATCAGATAATTGAAGATGGAACTGTAGAAAGACTACTTAATGAATCAATTAACAAGCCTGAACTGACAATTTTTGGTGAAGGATTGGATGTTCACTACCTAATAAATATAAGCGACGCTACCTATGGAATTCTCAAATTAACCTTTACAGACAAAACAGAGGGTGAAGTAATATCACTTTGTAACAACCATGATTACACAACATTGTCACTTGCATATAAACTTCTTGAACTTAACTCAGATATTGTTCAAATCAAATTCCAACCTGCTACGGACGATGGAAGCGTAATCTTTGACCAATATGTACCTGCAGCTAACGCCACTGAGTATGGGTGGGTTCAAAAAACAAGTATAGAACAATCATTAGGTCAGGCAATCCAAGTATTTAATCCTGAAAAAGGAAAAAGGATATTAGAATCTCCAAAAGAAAGAACAGAACAGGAGAATATTAACGAGAAGCTAAAGGAAGCCCAAGTTCAGAAAACACCAATTGGTAATGTCGTACATGTATTTGGAAACCCATTTAAAAGAATTTTCAATAATATTGCAGATACAATCAAAAACGAAAAAGAGACATTTTCATTTCAAAAAGGAATTGTCCTAGCAGTAATTACTTTAATAAGTATTGTACTTCTATACTTCATATTCATACCAATCACCGGAATTGCCTTAAGTTCGTATCTCCTATACTCAAACACAAAGTCAGCAGTCACATCTGTAACAAACTTTGAATTTAAAAATGCAAGCGTAGATTTAGAAAGTGCTCAGAAGAATATTACTAGAAACGAAGCATACTTAAACAGAATTAAGTGGATGTTTGATATATCTAAAAAGGAAAGTATGTTTGAAAATACTTCTCAACTTCTTTCAGCTTCAGACTACGCACTATCAGGAGCAATAACATTAACAAAATCACTTGAGCCACTTGCAAGATATGCAAAAGAATTTACACCATCATTGGATATTGGATCCTCAACACCATCTTCATCAAGAGAATACAGAATATATCTAAAGGAATTAGAAACAAACCTAAAAGGAATCGATAAGGCAGGTTACAGTATTAGCATTGCCTCCGAACTACTTGATAAAGTTGATGTATCCGTATTTCCTAGCTTTACACATAAATATCTAACAGAGATAAAACTCGCAAACCAAAGTATCATTACCAATCTTCTACCTGCAAACGACATACTTCCATATATTCCTGACATGTTAGGTGTAGATAAAAGACAAAGATATTTAATATTGCTACAAAATCCAGGAGAATTAAGATCGACTGGTGGATGGTTAAGTAGTTACGCAATTGTCTCTATAGAAGGTGGACAACTAAGAGAATTAAAAGTAGATGATGTATATAACGCTGAAGGTCAGCTAAGGATAGCTGGAAAGTCATATGAAGCGCCTAAAGACATGCAGAAGGCACTCAATCTTTCTAAATGGAGTCTTTCACTTTCCAACTGGAATCCGGACTTTAAAGACACTGCAGCAAGTAGTACATACTTCCTAACACAACTTGATCCTGGTTCAGAATTTGACGCAGTAATATCAATTGATACAAATGCTGTAAAGAAGTTGCTTGATAAGTGGGGAGGAATTACTGTTCCTGGAGAATCAACCCCAATTACATCAACAAATCTAGATGAAAGAATATTCCAACTACATAAAGATTTCCAACCTGGAGAATCAATTAAATCAACATTCCTAGCAAATCTTGCAAACGAAACGCTAAAAAAGATATTTTCGTTAAACTTTGATGGATTAAAGGACATTTCAGATGTACTCACTTCTTCACTTAATGAAAAGAATATCCTTGTATACTTTGTGGATAAAGATATAAACGATTTCTTCATAAAAAGTAATTGGTCGGGTAATATCAGTAATAATAATCAGTGGACACCAATTCCTGTTGAATGGAACTGGGGCGCAAATAAGGCAAATCTATACCTAGAAAAGAACTACAACACATCTATCAATATTATTGACGAATCAAAAATAGACTACGAGTTCACAGTATTTATGAAAAACAAATCTATTAGCAATATATATCCACAAGGCGAATACAAAAACTACTACCGAGTATTTCTTCCTAGAAACGCTGAAATTAAGAGCGTTAGAGGATTTGATAATGAGAAATACACTACATACATTCAAAATGGTTATCTTGTTGTAGGAGGTTGGTATACAACACCAATTAAAAGTACCAAGAGTCTTCAAGTTAAGTACACATTACAAAGAACAGCTCAAACTACAAACTTTGCAATTGAGAGAAACGAAAATGAAAATGAAAAGACTCTAAACTTAGATATATTTAAGCAACCTGGTACAGTTTCTGATGTTTATGATATTTCAATTACATACCCTGAGAGTTGGGCTACAATTAAACATGATGGTTTAAACAGAGCCTTAAACACATTAACTGCAAGATTTAGTACAAAAACAGACCAACAATATACAATTCTTTGGGAAGAGAAAAACTAAGCTTTTTGTGATTTTTTAAGTGAGGAATATACCTTGAGTACATCATCTGTTGCGACACCACTTTTATTTGAAAATTTGCTTATCTCAACAACAGAAAGATCAGTATTAATTGGAGATCGACTACTAACACCTATAGGTTTAAGATATGTAGCTATATGTCTTGATTTACAATTACTACAGGAGAAGTGTATAATGGCAGTCATATTGGTGTCTTGAACAAGCTGTACGTCTTTAGTAGTATAGCCAGACCCACATCTATCACAGAATCTGGCAACAGCTTCTATGTAGAATTTAAGTTTGTCATCTAACAAACTAGTTTTGGAGTTAACATTAGTCTTTTCCATATATAATATTATATCATACGAAATAAATGTCAGACCAAGCAAGTTCGATTAAAAAATTAGTTACAAAAGGAAGAGAACAGGGTTTTCTAACACAAGAAGATCTCCTTAGTGCACTTCCAACTATTGAAGATGATGTTGAGTTAGTCGACAAAGTATTTCAGGAATTACAATCAGAAGGAATTGAAGTAATTGAGGATAATCAGGTAAATACACAAAAGGGAGAAGAGCCACTTACACTTGAAAAGAAGATTAGAATTCTTAAAACAATTCAATCAACAATTTCAACAGATGCTATCAGATCATACCTTTATGAGATTGGTAAAATTCCACTTTTAACTGCGGCTGAAGAAATCATTCTTGCAAAAAGAATTGAGAATAAAGAAAAAGAAGCAATGCAGCTTTTAATTACAGCTAACCTTAGACTTGTTGTAAGTATTGCTAAGAAATATGCAAAAAGTGGTCTAGAACTTCTTGATTTAATACAAGAAGGAAATATGGGATTAATGAGAGCTGTTGAAAAGTTTGACTACCATAAAGGGTTTAAGTTCTCTACATACGCAACCTGGTGGATCAGACAAGCAATAACTAGAGCAATTGCTGACCAAGCTAGAACAATTCGTATTCCAGTTCATATGATCGAAACCATTAACAAATTTAACAAGGTCAATTCAACACTTACAACCAAGTTTGGTAGAAAACCAACAGATCTTGAGATTGCTAGAGAGATGGATATAGAGCTTGAAAAGATTGAAGAAATTAGAAAAATATCACAAAATCCATCATCCCTAGCTACTCCAATTGGTGATGAAAAGGATAGTGAACTTCAAGATATTATTGCTGATGATTGGTCACAATCACCTGAAGAATATGCAACAATTGAATACTTAAAGAATCAAATTCACGAAATTTTAGACTCACTACAAGACAGAGAAAAGAGAGTTCTAGCATTAAGATTCGGACTTGAAGACGGTGTTACAAGAACACTTGAAGAAGTTGGAAAAGAATTCGGTGTAACAAGAGAAAGAATCAGACAAATTGAAGCAAAAGCTTTAAAGAAACTTAAGGATAAATCACTTCAAAAGAAACTAGAAAGCTATATCGGGAATTAATTTTCCTCTTTAATAGTGAGATTGAGTTTAGTGAAAGTCTCAGGAGAGATTGGTAATTCTTTAACTCTATCAGTTACAATTTTCAAAGTATCATTATCAAACTTACCTGATAGAGGTTGAGTATATGATTGCGCATTAGGGTTAACATCTACTGTACTAAAAGAGAAATACACACTAAATCCGACCCAAATTAAGACTGCTACTAGTAGAAATACTAACATTGTTATCCAGGTTCTTTTAAAGTCCATTGTTAATCTTGATAAAATTTAGGATCATCTAATTTATAGAGCAATAATTCAATTGAATATTGTAAGGCTCCATTATTATCAGAACTCTGAGTAAACGACACTTTATTTATTCTCGGAAACATTGGCATAGATTCTAACTCTGAAAGATACTTAACAAAGTTAGCCTTACTGCCTGTAACAGTAACCTTAACTGACCAAGGTTTTAATACTTTTGTTCCTAAATTGATCTTATCTGTAGAAGCAAAGTTAATATTTAGAACATTAAATCCATTCTCTTTTGATATTTCCTCAATATTCGACATTACCAAACTAAAGTTACCTTGAGATGGGAATAGAAGAGGTAGTGTGTCTAATTCGGTTTTCTTCACTGCATAATCATTAGTAAGGGAGGCTAGTGAATCGAGTTTACTTCCTAACTGCTTATCTATGTCTCTTTTAACCTTAATATCATTATTAATTTGAGAGATTTTAATAATGGTCGGCCTAATAGCACCTGCAATAAGAACAATAACTACAATAATTGTAAATACAGCAAAAGTATAAGTCTTAGACTGAACTGAGCTATTTACAAGTTTCAAGTATTTTAAGCCTTTGCTACTATTATCCATTATTTTTTATCACTCCTAACAATATTAAACGTAATACTTACATCTAAATCAGAACCAGTGTTTCCAGTTTTAGAAAGTGTAACAACAACATCTTTTATTTTATTATTTTGTCTTAAGGAGAATTCATAATCCTTAACAGATTTAATTGTAGTTGTATTGATATTCATTGATACCTTGTCATTATTAAATGAGAAAGTCTCAAGCGTTAAGGTTGATGGAACTCCACTGACTATTTCAGCGACTAGAGTTGAATTAATTATTTGTTTCTTTTCCAAATCCCTTACATCAAGTAATAGAGTATTAATATTCCTATACTTTATTTCTCTGGATCTAAATTCACTATTTGAAAGTAACGATACTTTATCATTAATATCTTTAGTCAGATCGTTATTTATTTCATCCATTACAAAACGGGAAAAGAATACAAGAAGAAGCATAGCCTCAACTCCAACAAGGATATATCTACCAACTTTAAACACCCAATTATAAATATTGGTCCATATATCAGCAGGTGGATTTATAGGATTTAATAGGTCAATTGTTCTTTTTTTTGTGGCCATGGGCAGTGGTCTTAAAACTTCTAATAAGCAAAGTATATCACACAAATTTGTAGTATAATACACCCATGAATCATCCGATTCCTAAAAAGATATTTATAGGTGTGTCTTGGCCATATGCTAATGGAGATATACATTTAGGACACCTTGCAGGTCAAAATGTAGCTTGTGATGTGTTTGCTAGATTTCACAGACTTAAGGGTCATGATGTTTTAATGGTTTCAGGAAGTGATAGCCATGGAGCTCCTGTAGTTTTCAAAGCAGAAGAAATGGGAATTACACCTGCAAAGCTCGCACAACAGTGCCATGAATCAATAGTAAAGACATTTGATAAACTAGGATTTGTATACGAGAACTATACTAAAACTACAACTGATAATCATAAAATAGTAGTACAAAATATATTCACAGTATTAAAAGACTTTGGATTCCTAGAAATTCAAGCCTCAGAGCAATATTATGATTCAAAAGTAAAAAGATTTCTTCCTGATAGATATGTAAGAGGAACATGCCCAA
>CAZIIC010000015.1:0-17886 GCA_964539195.1 uncultured Candidatus Saccharibacteria bacterium | reverse complement strand
TAAAATCTACTTCCAAATCAATTGGAGCAATAATATCTTGGATTGTTAATCCTTCGTACTTCTCTGGTGCTTTTAGCTTTCCTGATGTACTTTCATCTCCTTGCTTTTTCCCTCCAACTTTAAATAGATCAAAGAGAAATTGAAAAGGATTTTTCTTTTTCCCTAACTCAGTATCTTCAAATCTTTCTTTATCACTTAATTGTTGTCTTCTATCTTTCTCCTGCTGTCCTTCTTTTAGAATGGTATTTAACTTATCAGCAGGGTTAACCAACTTATCAGCTCGTTCTTTGAGCATTTGAGTAGCTTTAGATTCGTAACTTTTTGTAAAGTTTAAGTTGTCTAGCTTTTTATCTTTATTATCCATTGTTCTCAGTTGGGTTATATATATTGTAGAAAAGTTCCATTAGTTCAGGGTTTGTTAGTTGGTGTCCTGTTAATCCCATTCTTCCTAACTGCTTTAGAATATGATCTCGTTTTGGGTATAGGAAGATTTTACCTCTTTCTGCTAGCTTCTCGACTTCAACAGTACTTCTAGTTCCACTATCTTGTTTTAATACTCCTGCGTTAGTAATAGAAGCTACGGGATTATAATAGATAACAATATAGAACTTTTTATCTAAAACATCGTTTTGCACAATTAGGTTCTGTATAAATTGGGTATATATTTGTAATTGCTTTTTAAGACCAGGACTCATTGTCCTTTCTGTCTGTGACTTTAAGTAATTAACATAACTTGTGATATCTATTCTGTTAGTTTTAATCAGGATTTGGATAGGGAAGTTAAGAGAGTTTAAAAGTCCTGCAAATGAAACAATCTTATTATCCTGCTCATATTCAGAAAGCAAATCAAAGTTGACCGCTGTAGTTTGGAGAATTAAGGCGGCGCTTCCAGTTGCAGTTACGACAATATCATCAATTATGTCTTTAACCTCTAAATGTTCTTGTGTTGATGCTTGAGCTCTTGCTCTTGCTTTTGCTTCCAATGTTATATTGCTTTAATTTTAATAGGTTGTAATTGTTCTTGATCAAGAAGTATCTGAATATCTGGGAATTTATATGAATTAGAAAGTAATTGCAATGAATATGTACCTTGAGGATAGAACTTGTTTGCAATAACTTCACCATTAACATCAGACTGAAGTGCAGAGATTACTCTTCCTTGTTCATCTTTAACAACTAAAACTACACCTTGTACTGGAGCTTCTTGACTGTTTAATACTTTGAAATTCATATTTCCTGCATATGGTCCAGGTTGGGCAAGTTCAGTTAAGTATTGTGAAATACTATTTCTATCAATTCTAATATTTGTTACCACTGGAATTACAGGTTCTGGTACTACTTGAGGTTGTGGTGTTTGCTGTAGAACAGGGGTTGGTTGTGAACTTCCAAAAGTATCTCTTGCAAGCTTATCAATCCTATCTAATTCCTTTTGCTCTTCTAAATCTATTTCATTTAGTGTTGCTGGTTCTATAAACTGGGTAGAAGGAAGATCTGAAGTTCCACCTATAATCTCTGCAGTTCCTGCCTCAGGTGTTGTATCTCTTGAAGTTGTACCTTGGGTTACATTTAATTCTGGTTTAATGTTTTCAAACTTTTCATCAATCATACTATTCTTCCAAACTCTTTGAGTTGGATGAGTTATAGCCCAAGCATAGTTTCTTATAAATACATCTGCTTTTTGATCGTTAATATCAACAAGTCCTAAAAATAATCCCAGACCTGAAGAGATTAAGAAAACAGGGAATGCAATGATTCCAGGAATCTGTCCTAAAGTGAAGAAATATAGGAAGATTCCACCAAATCCAATACCAATGGCCATGTATACAAACTCCCTTACCGTGAACTTGGTAAAGAGTTTAAATTCAATATCTAATATGTTTTGTGGTATAGCGTGTTGTCTCATGTAGTATAATCCATAATAGTTTATCAAATATCGTATTATCTTCAATCTATTTTGATATTATAAATATATATGGGATACAAAAGAGAAACCGTTGAAATATTAAGAGCGTTTAGAAAGAACATGGGAAGTGACCTGTATTCTTCTGATGCTAAGAGGATTTTCAAGTCTACAATAGGGTATTTACCTGATGAGCCTTTAAATGAGATTTCAAGTAAAAAGCTACAATATGCTAAAACCTATGTAAACTATTTGAAGGTTTTAAATCTTGTAAAATTCATAGGAGTAAGTGGTTCTGTTGCCGCAGGAGTTGCAAAAGAGGAAGATGATATAGATTTCTTCATTGTTGTTAAAAATAATACACTTTGGATATATCGAGGATTGATGTTGGTAAAAAATCTTTTCAATTTAAAAATGAGGAAAGCAACATCAACTGAAAGCAAGGATTTAATATGTCCTAACTTAATAGTAGAAGAAAGAGGTCTAAAGTTTAATAATGATATTTTCAATCTCCATGAACTGTACTTTCTAAAACCAGTGTATAACGAAATATATTATGAGAAGGTTTTAAACTCTAACCAATGGTTAAGAGAGTGGGGTGGTGTAATTGGAAGACCTGAACCAGAGATGAAAAGAATGAATATTATTTCTGAGGCTATAAACCTATATTTCTTTATTCCTCAACTTCTCTATATGATGATAAAACACCATACTCCTGAAATTAAGAGAATATTTAAGAACTATATCAAAGGAAAGATAGAGTTCTATCCTAATGATTTTAAAGAGAAGGTAATTTCAAACTTAAAGAGTTTTTAATTAATACTTTTAGTAATTAAAATTTTAACAAAAATATAATGCCTACCGTGCTATTTAATTATGATCAAGAAGAATTGGCATTGTTACAAGGTTATATAACTCGTTTAGGAATGCTTAATGAAGGTGATCTTGGATTTGATACGCAGATAATTGATTTAAGGATAGAAATGTATAAAAAATTGATTTTGCCATATTTCGACACATTTTTCGGATCATTTATTGAAGAAATTTCACGAAATGGTTTTAAAAGCCGAGAGACCGTTGCTCTATTAAAGGAACGTATCCCAGTTTTTGAAGAGTCTTCTGTGTATAGTGAAGCACTAGCCGCAATACTTTTTGTAGAAGACGAGATATTGGATGAAGGATATTTTATTCAAGTAGCTGAGAGGTTTGCTAGTGAAGGTTTAAATATTCCTGGTTATCTTGCTATTTACAGTACAAGAAATGATTTAAGTAAGGTTTAAATCAATAATCTGAGCTCTATTCTTAAACTCTTCTGGTATATGATTAATATCAATAACCGTTAATATTGTTTGTTGTTTATTTAACGTCTTGTTTGAGAGTGCTTTATAGGTATTACCATTATCAAGTTCTGAAGAAATATCATCAAGAAGGAGTAGGGGGCGATACCCTTTAGATTCCGATATTAGTTCCAATGATTGAAATATTAGTCTTCCAATTGCAACTCTTTTTTCACCTCTACTACCAAATCTTTTAACGTCTTTTCCTTGGTATATATTCCAGTCATCTCTATGTGGTCCAATATTGGTAATCCCTGTTGCAACATCTCTTCTTAATGAATTAACTAACTGCTCGTAGAGAATTCTTTGTATGTTTTCAGTATCAGATAGCTCTTCAAATAGGTTGAGGTTAATTTCAGGTTTATACTCTAACTTTATATCTTCACTATTTAATTTCTCAATTATCTCAGATCTTTTAGATATTATTTGTGAACCGAAAAGTGATATTTGTTTAGTCCAGTACAATAGTTGGGAGTCATTGGTATCAATAAGTCCAGATTCATAAAATCCTTTACTTAACTTCTTTAAGTATGCATTTCTCTGTTTTAATGTCTTGTTATATTTTGAAAGTGTATCAGCATATTCAATATCGGTTTGTACTAGGATTTGGTCTATGAACTCTCTCCGTTTGCTTCCGGATATCATTAACAGGTCAATTCGCTCAGGACTAAATATTACAGAACATACTTTCTCAAAAAACTTCTTTGGTATTGTATTCCTATTATCTATTTTAAGAAGTCTTTTTTGATTATCTCTGAAATATGTATAACTAATATTCTCTCTATCTTTTACTTCAATTCTAAAGTATCTATCATTATCTTGTTCCGTATTAAATTCATCTTCAAATTCACCCCAAGGAGTTTGTCCATTTGTAACTAAGTATATTGATTCAAGAATTGTACTTTTTCCTTTTGTATTATCTCCAGCAATAATGACAAAATCATTATTGAAATCCAAAGAAAGAGTTTTAAATTGTCTGAAGTTTGTAAGTTTTAAGGAAGTGATCATGTCTTAAGTATAGCAAGAATTTGATAGTTACTGGCTATTGTATATTTCCTTGACCCTTTTTTGTGATAAATAAAAGTATAAAAGAGAATAGACTATGGTATTAACGAAGAGAGGCAAAATGATTATTGTTGCTTCGCTATTACCTAAACCTTCAGTTATGATGTCGTTAACTATTCTATAAAGAAAAATTCCAAAAGGGATTATTAAAAACTTGGATAGTTGTAGAGCTAATTTTATTTTTAAGTATGATAGATAATAGATTCCGCAAAGAAGAAGTGAAGAAACTAAAAATATTCCAAATGTAATCATAAGGGTTAGAATTACATCTTTTAAAACAAAATCTGGGAGTAAAACTATAGAAATTATTAAAAAAGGTAAGCTAAGTAAAATAGCATGCAATAAGTGTTTCTTCATTACAAAAAACTATTAAATGATTATCTTAGTATAGTTTATGTTTTAAGAATTGCAAGGAATGCTTCTTGTGGGATATTCACTCTACCAATTTGTTTTAATCTCTTTTTACCTTTTTTCTGCTTTTCCCAAAGCTTCATTCTTCGAGTAATGTCACCACCATAGAGTTTTGCTGTTACATCTTTTTTCATAGCGCTAATATCTTCTCTTGCAATAATCTTTCCACCAATTGCTGCTTGAAGAACTATCTGGAACATCTGTCTATCTATTACTTCTTTCATAATCTCTAGAAGTTTAGTTGCTCTGTTTCGGGCTCCTGTTCTTGTTTCTAAGAAGCTTAATGCTGGAATCTCTTCATGGTTAACAAGTACAGCAACTTTAACCAAATCAACAGGGAAGAAATCTATGAACTCATATTCCATTGATGCATATCCACTTGAAATGTTCTTTAATGTATCAAAGAAGTCAGATATTAGTGAGGCAAGTGGCATATCGTAAACTAGAGTAACATAGACATCTCCCATAATTTTTTCGTGGTGAGTGTTAAGATACTTTGTATTTACATATTCTCCTCGTTTTGCCTGCATTAAATTCATTATAGCTCCCATAAATCTCTCAGGTGAAAGTATTTCTGTTCTAACCCATGGTTCGTTAATTTCTAAGATATGTGAAGGGTCTGGCATTTCACTTGGAGTTTGTATTGTTACCATTTCTCCGTCTGTTTTCTTAATCCGATACTCCACAGTTGGTGCGGTAATTACCAACTCAACACCGTACTCTCTTTCAAGTCTTTCCTGAATTATTTCCATGTGTAGCAGTCCTAAGAATCCACATCTAAATCCTGATCCAAGTAGTGATGATCGCTGGTCTGAGAATGTAAGGGCAGCATCATTTAAGGCTAATTTGTTTAATCCAACTTTTAGTAGCTCATATCCTTCAGTGTCAGATGGGAAGAATGTTGCAAATACATTTGGTTGTGGAGCCTGATATCCATCAAGTGGGGGAGTATCAAGAGTTGTTGAGATAGTATCTCCAACTGTAAAATATCTAATATCTTTAAGGCCTGTTGCTAAATATCCAACTTGTCCCGTCTTAATCTCTCTTGTTTCTTCAAGGTCTGGGGAGAATATTCCAACTTCAGTAGGGTAGAAGACTTCTTTCTTTTGTAATATATAGAGAGGCTTGTCCTTTTTATGTGAATATTCATACTGTCCATCAAACACTCTTAACGCCACTACAACTCCTCTGTGTTCATCATAGAATGAATCAAAGATTAGTGCCTTTAATGGTGCGTTAACATCTCCTTGGGGTGGTGCAGAGCGTTCAATGACAGCATCTAGTAGCTTCTCTACATTAAGTCCTGTTTTTCCAGATACTTCAATAATCTCATCTTCAGAGAAGTTTAGTAGTTGGGCAAGCTCTTCTCTTCGAGATGGTAGGTCAACACCTGCAACATCCACTTTGTTAAGTACTGGTATTAATTTCAATCCCAAATCTAATGCTTTCTTTGTGACAGATATCGTTTGAGCTTGTACTCCTTGAGTTGCGTCAACTAATAATATTGCGCTATCACATGCCGCTAGTGATCGAGAAACTTCATATGAAAAATCTACATGTCCTGGGGTATCAATTAAGTTGAGTTCGTAACCTTTCCAATACATTCTTACAGCTTGTAGTTTAATTGTTATTCCTTTTTCTTGTTCTAAATCTAATCTATCCAACACTCTTTCAGTTCTTTTGTCTCTGTGCAGATCCGTATGTGTAGATTCAAGCATTCTGTCTGCCAATGTTGATTTACCATGATCTATATGGGCGATAATGGAGAAATTTCGAATTTTACTCAAGTCTGAATTAGTCATGGGCTAATTATATGGTATTTAAGTTGTTTTGTAACCTTTATGTTTAGATTGTTATAGGGTATAATATAGGCATGACATTTAGAGGACAAGATATTGCTAAAATTTACGAATATACTACGGACAAAGAGAAAGCAGTCAGTGACTTCTTTGATAAGGCCAAAAGATTAGCAGATTCAGATATTAATAATGCAAAAGAACTGTTATCAGAAGGTTATCCTTACTTTGCAACAATTAATTGGAGAAGATATAAAAGTAACGAATTTGAAGATATTACATATTTAACTCAACTAATTGCTGCTGGTTTAGTAGATGGCTTGAGAAGTAATATAAATCTTAGTTCATTTGCAGATGGTTTCAACGAAAACCATTTACTTGATAGAGTAGAAGTTCTGGTTAAGCACATCATGAGATTTGAAGGAGATTTAAGATCTCAAGTCGGCGATATTTTAGGAGAAATAACGGCTGAGGATGATTTAGCAATCCTTGCTCAAGCAATAGAAGGATTAACAATATTAAGTAATAACTAATGCAAATGAGCGAGTTTCTACACGAAAGTGAAATTGATAAGCAACTATTAATTCAAGATATTGAGTTTCTTCGTCAATCATATACAGATGACCCAAAGGGATATGTTGGGATTGTAGGACAAAAGTTTCCGGTATTTTGTGAGATGCCAATATCTCGAAGTACCACTACAGGTGGGTTAATAACTAAATCAGTAAGGAAAGGGATACTAAATTACTTAAGATTTAGTAAGAGATTGCACGATACCGCTATGAAAGTGATATATGAAGACAACTTGGAGCGACATTTGGATGCCGTTAATTCTGCAATGCTTGGAATGATTAGAGACGGCGAGGAAATTAACATAACGTTGAGAACTCAGGTTGGGACATCGAATATTCTTGAATTATGTTATGCATGTATTGAAGGTATGAAAATTGCTGAACTATGACAGAACGAGATTTATTTAAAATAGAATATACTTTAGAAAAAGACATACAAGTCTTTGATTTCATTACTTTAATAAAGTACGGTATTTTAGAAAATAAAGCTGGGAACTATACAAAAGCAAGAGATGTAGTTTTTCGAAGTTTTCCAAATGTTGCTAATAGAATGGCCGATGATGCCCATACAGTTAGACCTATCGGATACCATACACTTTTTCTTAGCCAATTAGCTCTATCACTTAAAGCAGGTTTTCTAGTTAAATATCCAATGAGAGAAGATATTGCAAATGATGTATTAGAATTTGTTCTTGCAATAGCAATAAATAGAAGTAATGATGAATTACTCGATGAAGTGGGGAGTGATAGAGAATCAAGCGTAATTTATCTATCTGAAGCGTTAGACGGTTTAAATCAAATGCAATTTGAAGTTGCGGAATAAAAGTCCTTTAATATTTCCAACCCAATTAAGTCGTCTAGTTTTTCGATGCTAAATACCTCAGTTACCAATCGATTGGAGACATCATTAAGCATTCTAATTACAACATAACGACCATAAGTTGATTGAAGTGGAGAGATTAAAGCTACTATCTGAGGTCTGTCTAGATCTGGAGAGAGTACAATGCCAGCAACTGAACTATTTTCTATTACCTCACTGATATATTCAGATGAAAGAGAGGTGCTTCTAGATCTTCTTATTGCATCAACAAGGAGTGTTGTAATTAAAGTTTTCGAATCCAAATTGTGGGTATCATCAATACCAGGAAGAATTAAAATACTTTCATCTTGTGGAAAAAGCCTTAAAGTTTTCTCAGTTATATTTACGAGTGGTTCCAGTATTGTATTAAATGCAATACCAATCTGCGTTTCTTGACCTGCAACTTCAAATGCTAATCCAACTAATCCACTTATTTGTGCTTCAGATTCTTTAGGTAATACTCCTGCTCTTCCTGTCATATTTAAACCGAATTAGGAATTTAGATACTTTTGAGTCACTTCTTCTTCGAGATCATAAAAACTTCCTCGGTAATATACTCCGAACTTTACCATCTCTTCGTTTTTTGAATCCAATAAATTATCAAGTTCTTCAATATCAAATACTGGCATATTGTTTTCATCCTTGGAAATTTTGAAAGTTAAGAGTTTTCCATTTGTTAGTTCTTGGTCTCTTGATATTACTCCCCATACGCACTCTTTCCCTTCATCCGTACTAAAGCCAAAACCTGCAAGTTTATATTTGTTTGCACCAAGTAATGTTAATAAGTTTTCTGGGACAATCTGATTAGTCTCTTGGCTTTTTTTTATATTTAAAAGTAGGGCAGTAGATAAAACTCTTTTGTATGATTTCCATCCTTCTTTTGCTATTTTTGGAACACACATACACTGTGAATCTCCAACGAAAGCTATTCTTAAATATTCTTCTTGTGATCCAAAAATGTTTATAATATCTGAAGATAGGTCTCTTAAAAACCGTGGAAACCCGTATTCAATTTCCCTATGGAACTCAACGGCTTCTTTTACTTGCTCACCTGTTCCAACTGTGTAATTTGTAATAAATCTTGTTCTAGTCATTACTTATCTGCTTATTTGATTAGGACGGATTATATTACTAAATATACATTCTTACAAACACACTTACTCTTAGATAAATTGGAGAATATTATTTATTTATGAAAAAGATACAGCTTGTAGTATAATTTGAAGTAATTATTTAAGTGTGAAAACTACTATGAACGCCTCTACTGCGCATTTAAGATTTGATTTGTATAAAGGTGAAAAGATTGCGGAGATGGAGTCAATGTGTGCAAATGTTAAGGAATTTGTTTTTGATTGTCAGGTAGCTATTGCGGCTACTAAGACGGTTGGGGATTTCGCAAAAAGGTTATCACTAAATTATCCATTATTTAAATCAGCAAATGTGGAAGGTGTAGAGCACATCGAAGAGGTATTAAAAGAGATGATAATCCAAGGTTTTATGATTAGTAACTCTACTGTACAACTAGCCGAATCTAGTGAAGCTGAGTATGCTGCAATTTTAGCATTATCTGAATTATGGCTATTGATAGGAGCTGTAACAGAACCACCTATCAAATTGGAAGATATCGCTGACGGATATATCATGTTTGAAATATGTAACGCAGCAGTAAATGGGATGAAAACAGAGCCAGCTTAGAAGTAAACTACTTCTGAACTATTGTTATTGAAACATTCTCATTAAATAATAATGGAGTTGTTGTTTCAAACTTCAAATATACAATATTCTTTGATTGCTCTGGAAGTTTTACTGAAATGTCCTGCGGATTACCTGATGCGTCTTGTAATAGATATTCTTGATTGTTAATTATTAGATAAATAGGGGAGCCTGTAGGATTTTCTGTTCCACCTTGAATATTTACAACTGCGTCATTCCCAAAAGTGTTTGAAATTTGTAATATTGGTTTTGAATATGTCCCAACATTATGTTTAATCATTACAGAGTTATATTGGACTCTTTTCTCGTTTGGGAAATCAATTCTTTCTTCTTTAATGAAATCATGAATACCACCTACAAGTACAGTTGAAACTTCTTCTTTACTCTCAGCCCCTAATACATTAGTTGCACTTCTTGATCTTGGAGAAAGGTTTAGTACTGCTAAACTTGGTAGTACAAATACTGCAATTAAAAGGAAAAGTGCTAAAGGATCTAAGAACTTTCCAAACTTCATATTAAATCTTTTAATTTCTCTTTTGTCTATCATAAATATCTCTTATCTTCTTCTGGATATATCTTATCAGTTTCTAATTCAAATGTCCTTAACAATCCCCAAGAACATAGGAGTGATAGTACTCCTGCTAGTATTCCTATCCATCCGTAAGTTTGTAAATTAATACTTGCTGAAATTACAATTCCTGAAATTATCCAAAGAAATATTGTCCACGAAAGTACTTTAACTAAGCTGTTATCACTACCTGTTACCCATTTTAAAATGTTTAATCTTGTTAGTTTTACAACAACTCGTGGATTTGTTTGTGCATTCTTAAGAAGTGTTATTTGTACAATCATAACGAGGGTAGGGATAGCAATCAAAAGAAGTGTGATTAGGTTTGAATATGAGTTTACAAAGAGAGTAGCACTAGCGTCAGATAGGTATAATTGAATAGAAAAGAGGTTTGTTTTTTCGTTAGTTACAAAAAAATCATAACCTAAATATGAAATCAGTAAAAAGACTGAAATAAACTTACCAGAGACTAAAAGAGACGCTGGCAGTATCGCGCTTTTAAGAGCCTTGTTGAGCAGTTTTGACATTATTGGCAGTAGTCTTGTTTAACTTTTTAGTTAATCTTGAAATAGTTCTTGATGAAGTCTTCTTTTTGAATACGTTCTTCTGAGCTGCTTTTCCAAGTACTTTAGTTGCTTGCTGTAATGCTGCTACTGCTTTTTCGGTATTGTTTTGTGCAAGAAGTGTATTAAAATTCTTAACTGCTTTCTTTACTCTAGTTTTTAGTCTGTCGTTGAATGCTGTTCTTCTTTCTGTTCTTCTTAAATCTTTTTTGGATGATGCTAGATTTGGCATATTATTATTGATATATAATGGTTATTACTCAAGGCGATTATATAGATTATTTCTAAGTTTGTAAACATATATCTATGTGTTAAACTGAAAATAATGAAAAAGAATATCACAATATTACTATTATTCTCTCTTATTATCATTTCGATGATTTCAGTTAGTTTAGTAGTTAAAAAGAAATATCTAGATAAGAAGGAGAGTAGTGAGGTAGTACTAACTGAAAGTGTTAAAGGTACTACGAATTTGTCTAATGTTCCTATTATAAAGAATATAGCTCCAACAAACGCTTTTATAGGCCAAGAGTATAGGTTTGATCCTGCAATTATGGATGCTGATACATACTTTTCGAACTTAACTCTTCAAGTCGTTCAAGGACCAACTTGGCTTAAAGTTGATGGTTTATCAGTAGTTGGAATTCCTCCTTTTTACGCTGAGGAAACAAATAAGATTGTACTCAAAATTTCAGACGGTGATAATTTCACCCTTTTTACTTTCTACATTTTAGTCCAAAAACCTAATGAAAGCCTCTAAATCAATTGCATTTCTAACGGTATCACTGCTTTTTGTCGTTATTGCTGTTGCAATATATCAGTTTGTAATATTACCATCGTCTCAAGTTAAAGATATTTCAGGGTGCGTTCCTATGAAGTTTAAAAAAGAAGAAAGAGACTCAAACTTCTATCTTTTATGGACTACAAAAGATGAGTGTACTGGATATGTTAGGTATGGTTCCTCACAAAACTCATATCCATATTTAGCTCTTGATGAGCAAGGGGTTGTTAAAATGAAGAATCATTCTGTAAAACTTAATGGAATAGTTAAGGGCGATAAATACTACTTTGTAATAATATCTGATGAAAAGAGTTACGGTCAGCAAGATTCATCTATATACTTGGAGTTCTAATTCTTCTTCTTTTTCTCTAATTCTTTTACTACCTTTTCCTCAAAATATTGTTTTGGATTTGAAGCTTTAAGGTTTAATGTTCTAACTAACATTCCAAGAGGTGAGTATACAATCTTTTCAGCTATAGCTATTCCACTCTGTGAGAAGTAGAAGAATGTTCCCATAAATATAATCATTACAGCGAGTATTATCTTGGAAACAGTGCTATCAAATATTCCTGTCTCAGGGGCAGTACATGATTGTGAGACAACTACTGACGCACTTGTTCTAACACTTGATGCTGTTATTGGATTATTTGCAGGTACAACTACAACTTCATTTAGATTACTTCCACTTAATGCATCAGTTCCAACTTTTGCTGTGAACTTAATTGTTAATACTCCTCCAGCGTTTACTGTCCAACCACCAGTTTTCTCAAATGTAATTTGTTGTGTACTTCCAACAAGTTGTGTTTCAACTAACCCTGTATCAGATTGTGATGACCCATTTACTATTGTTGAGCTTGCAACATAGTCAAATCCAAGAGGAAGTTTATCTTCAATTCTAACGACTTTCTCACTATCACTATCATTATTTGTTATTGTAATTGTATATCTTACTGTGTTTGAAGGAGTTACTCTTTCTACACATGAAAGTGAAGCAGCTTTAGTCACTTTAAAGTTTGATGTTGTTGTATTCTCAGTTGGTTCAGTTGGCTCTTCAACTGGGTCTACTGGACCTGGATTATCTGTACCATCAGTTGGTGTCTTTGGGCCTTCATCTACTATCTCTGGTATTTCAAAGTCACCTTTACAGTTGTCAGAAGTTACTAATGTTCCATTTACATATACTTCAGCCGAAATCTTAATGGTATCTGCTTCTTTATCTAGAACTGAGAATGACTTGTTATCGACAAAGTTTGATGTTGCATAAAGGAATGACTTTGAGAGTACTAATTTTCCATCTGTTAGCTTATTTGCGATATTTTTTGTTGTTAATGTTTGGTTGCTTGAGCCAAGAGAGAACTTAACAGAGAGTGTGTTTGGAGTTGCAATTGATGCAGTTGTAATGGTTATCTCATTTACCTTTGGAGTAGTTCCTTCGTTTAGTATCTCTGCTTTAAGTTCGGTACATGTTGGAGTTTGAGGTTTTGTAACTGCATATACTCTGTTACATGCATCAGAGGTAAGTTGTGCGCCACCTGTACTTTCACCAATCGCTTGAATAGATACTGCATCAACCGTAGAAGTATCTTTTATTTTTGTTGAAATTACATACTGTTTGTCGCTACCTGTTCCTGATGTAACGGCTTGTTCGACTGGTACTCGAATCTTTTCTCCATTTATTACAAAATCAAATGATTTGTAGAAATCAGTACTTGTTGATTCAGAATTGTATGGTGTTGAGAACTTAGCTTTAACAGTTAGTTCTTGGCCTTGAGGTACACTGTTTGCAAATCGTTTCTCACTATCATTTTCCAATGAAAGGTCAATACATCCCGGGTTAGTTGGGAAATCGCTAATTCTACAAGCAAGAACTGTAGGTTGCTCCTGACCGGAAGTTGTAGCAACTGAAGAAGCTGCTCTTAAATCACAAAGAGCAGAGCAAGTATTATTGCTTTGTTCCGTTCCCGTTTGAAATTCAAATGCGTCTTTAGTTGTCGCATCTGAACAGCTCGTTATTTTGTCGTTTGTTGCAACGTAGTAACATGCACATCCTTGTGATGCACTACTGTCTTGTGGAGAGATGTCGTTAATTTGAAGGAAATAGTAGCCAGTTATTACGCTTGCAATTGCCAAAATTCCAGTTATTACAAGGATAATGGTTACTGTCTTCTTTGATTGTTTAGCTGCGGTTATTGGATCCATGAGCAGTTATATCGAAAATATTGCAATATCTCAGTTTAATTAATATCTATGTGTGTGTCAATTAATTATACGCTTTTTTAGACTCTGGAAAGTAATAGCGTTAGACCTGTTTGTGCATCAATGTTTCCTACTTTTATTTCAAAGTCTAAACTTGCAACTTTTTCATATACATATTTGATTTTATCCCAATCTGTTCTTTTTGCATTGCTTGAAAGTGATGGGAGGGTAAATGGGGGAATTCTTAATTTTGAACAAATGTCTCTTGATGTTTTACCTAGCGATTCCATATGCTTTACTTGTGTAATTAATCGCATGTTCCTGGCTAGTATTGCAATAATGAAGTTAGGGTCAATTTCTTGGCTGTATAATTTATTGAGGATTTGGTAAATCTTATCTTTTGTTGAACTATTAATTGCATCAGTTAAATCCCATATCTGACTTTCAAGAGTATCGGCAGTTAGCTCTGCTATTACTTCTCTGGTTAGTACTTCTACTTGGTTAAGTTTATACTTTTCTACTTCGTTAATTAATCTTTCTGTTGAAAAATTCACCCTATTACTTAAGTATATTATTGTGTCTCTGTCCGATTTAATGTCGTCTCTATCCAAAACTTCTTTAGCCCAGGCATAAAATCCAGGCTTATTCATTTGGCTAAACTCACTTAAATCATTTTTGAATAGTTTGAAGTATTTAGTATTTGAAGGAACTTTTTGTTGTTCCCAAAATATATATTGAGTTTGGGGATTTAACTTCTCTATATTATCAATTAGGAATGAGACAACATCTTCTTTGTTCTTGTTTTCAAGAAGTCTTTTAATTAGAAGGACTCTTTTGCTTTCAAACATGTCATCAGTTGAAAGGGAAGATATTATTTGGTTACCGGTTAATATAGTTGCATCAACAGTAATTCTTTCTATTCCTTCTCCTGCTAATTTTTCAATATAGTTTCTAACTTCTTGTAGTGATAGAAAACTATCATTTCCATGAAATAAGATTTTCATACTATTTTGTACTGCTATCTGTAGTTGGTGTTGTCTCTTCTACTTTTCCAAGTAGTATAGTTACATCCTCACCATTTAGATTTGTTGTTATATAGTCAGGTTTTTGTACTGTTTCTGTTTTAAAGTAATTTGCAAGCTCAGAGACTGAGTCAGCGAATTTACTTTGTTTGGAATATACAACCGTTCCTGTTTTATTTTTTAGAAGTGTGCCCATATATACAATATCAGTATATGGGAATTTCTTCTTTAATTCAGTTACCTTTGCGTTTGCAAGTTTGTTTCCAAGTCCAGTATCGTAAACCCTAATCACTGGTTCTTGATTATAGATTGCAGGTTTAGTTAGACATAATTTAACAATCGCTTTTACTTGAGTGTAGTTATCAAGTCCTGCTGTTGGTGCAATCGCATATGCATTTGTAATAGGGACATTTGTTGTAAATATTTGGTAGTTACCAAAGCTTGGTTCAAGTACAAATGAGTATGATTTGCCGGGTTTTTCTTGCTGTTTCTTAGCTACAAGAATCCCTGCTTGAATATCGTCATTTGTTATTTGGGATAACTTAACGTTATCTTGGACTGCAGTCATTAAGTCTAAAATTTTCTGTGGATTTAGTAGTGTACCGGTTGATAGGATTTTGTCCTTTAATGCTGAAATGACCTTCTGTTGTCTTTTTGCTCTCATGAAATCTGAACCTTCACCATTATCATTACTGTGTCGTGATCTTGCATATTTAAGAGCTGTTTCTCCGTCCATTTTTTGAGGTCCCTTTTTAAATGTTACCGTCTCATACACAGGTTTGTTCTTTGCTTCAGTTGGGTATTGATAATCTGTAAATGTATTCTCAACATTAACAGTTACTCCACCAACAGCATCAATCATCTTTTTAAATCCTTGAAGATCTACTAGTGCGTAATATTGTATTTCAATTCCAGTTATATTTTGTAGAACACCTTTCAAATAGTTCATACCAGAACCTTTCTTTAGTGATTCTCCATGACCATAAATACCATTTATCTTTGTATACCATCCTTCATTAGGGACTTTTACATAAGTGTCTCTCGGAACGGAAATCATAGTTATATTTCCGGTTTCATGATTATATGTTGCGATAATCATTGAGTCAGTGTTCATTAAGTCACTTTTAGCGCTTCTTGTATCAATTCCCACCATTAATGCTGAAGTGTATTTACCTGTACTATCTTTTTTAAGTTCAGGATCTTTTTTTATTGGATTAAGGATATCTCCTGGATTTAACTTAATACCAATGTTATTTGATACTTCTAGCGCTCTATATATAAAGAATCCTAAAGAGAGAAGAAGTAGTAAACCAATTCCCCAAAATATCCATTTTGCAATTTTCTTTTTAGGCTTTACATTTAAAATATTCTTTACATCCTTCTGTTGGATTGATTTAACTTCAGGTGATTTTTCTTTGTCTATATTTAAATTGACTGTCATTTGTCGGCAAACTTATCTTAAATACTTTGCAATATTACTTTCATGCTCCGCAAGTGTTGTTGCGAAATATACATTACCATCATTGGAATGAATGTAGAAGTAGTATGGATTCTTCTTTGGATTTTTTGCTGCGTTTATAGCAGAAATTCCAGGATTACAAATTGGAGTTGGTGGTAATCCTAACCTTTTATATGTGTTGTATGGTTGATCAAGTTCTTTATCAGCAACAGTGATTACATGTTTCCAATCTTTGTAGTAATAGAGTAGAGTGGCATCTATTTGTAATAGCCATCCATCTTTTTGTCGTTTTCTAATGACATCTGAGATCATTGGTCTATCTGTATTATTTAAACCTTCTCTTTCAATCATGCTAGCAATTATTAACTGCTCATATGTTATTTTATCTGCTCTCTCTTTAAATGTACTAACAAGTGTTCGAATTATATAGTCTGTTGTAGCTTGTGCTGGCATTAAGTATTTATCTGGGTATAAATATCCTTCTAAATCTTTAACACCAGTTAATCCTAACGAATATATATATTCAGAATCATTTGTAAGTTTAAGAAATTCCTTTTCAGAATATGGGGAGTCTGGGGTATCTTTATAGCTTTTCGTTAATATCTTTGCTATTTCATCTTTTCTTAATCCTTCAGGAATAGTTACCCAAACATCAGTAAGAACTGGATTTTCAAGCAATGTTACAAGCTCTTTTAGTTTAGTATTTAAAGGTATTTTAAAGGAGCCTTCTTTAAATGCAGGAGTTGTTTCAAATCTAATGTGAATCTTTAGTACGGTTTCCTGCTTTTCTGTTAGTACTCCTTCAGTTTTTAGCTTGTCTAATACTTGGTATGCACTTAATCCCGGATCAATTACAAATACTTTTGTAGTTGAATTGTCAGAAATGGAAGCATCTAATGTACTTTTGTATGTATTGAAAAGGTACAAAGCTGTAATCAGTGCAACAACTAAAAGTATTAAGAATATTTTAAATATTGTCTTTATCACCTCTACTTTTTTGAATTTAAATATTCTTGTAGGAATACACTTGCCGCAACACTATCAATTTTTTCCTTAGTTTGTTTAAAGTGTTGTCCTGTAGATAATAGCATATCCTTTGCAGTTGATGTTGAGAAACTTTCATCCCATGTTTGTATAGGTAGCTCAATTCTTTTTGCTAGGGTATTTATGAAATTATCAATTCTTCTATGGTTAATTTCTTGCTCATTATTAAATGATTGAGGTTTACCAACTAGAATACTTTGAATTCTATACTCTACAGTCAATGCTTTTATATCTTCAATCAACTCGAGAATTCCTCGGTTTTTTGTAATCCTTAATGTCTCAAGAGGGGTAGAGAGTACTCCATTATTATCTGATACAGCTATCCCTAATCGTTTAGTTCCAAAGTCAATTGCTAGTATTGGGTACATATTATTCTAAAATTGCTTTAATTCTTCGAATACCCGCGGCAACTCCTTCTTCCTTTACTATTTTAAAATGTCCTAATGTACTTGTATTCTCAACATGTGGTCCTCCACAAATCTCTTGTGAAAATGGTGAGCTTTCGTCTCCAATGGTATATACCTTAACGGTATCTGAATACTTTTCAGCAAATGCCGCATATTTAACAATTTCTAAAGCTTTATCTTTAGGCATTTCTTT
>CAZIIC010000014.1:11115-18299 GCA_964539195.1 uncultured Candidatus Saccharibacteria bacterium | reverse complement strand
CAATTCTCTCGCCCATTCTTCGGCCACCTCGTCCTCTGTTACCACCTCGTGGGCTAGAAAATCTACTTCTACCTCCACCAAATGATCCTCCTCTTGAGTGTGGTCTATAACTTGAACCAGAGCTTGAACCTGATGATCGAGAATATCCGCTTGAACTCGAACTTGAGCCTGAAGATCGTGATGATGAAGAAGATGATCTAGCAAATCCAGTGGAACTTCTTTGTCCCCCAAATCCTCTATTTCCTCTAAATCCACCACTTCTTGGTCTATTAAAATCTCCCATGTTAAATAATACTAAAATTTATATATCCAGACCAAACTAACAAATGTCTGTTAAGTGCCTTTACAAAAAAATTGGAAAATATTTGGGAAAATACTTCGCAAGGCTTTATAGCCCTGGATATACAAATTGATACCAAAGCTTCATTAATTTCAAAGATTATATCATCGATTGGAAAATACTCCAAATTTAGTGTAATGTTAGAAAATGATAAATCTGCTCATATCGTTGTTGTGTCTTGCTATTTTAATATATGCCTCAGAGCATTTTATTGACCAGTCAGTATCACTTGCTAAGAAGTTTAAGGTTGGAACCTTCATTGTTGGATTTGTAATTCTTGCGTTTGGAACATCTCTTCCTGAGTTTGTTTCAAGCACTTATGCAACTTTCTCAGGTCATCCTCAATTTGCTATTTCAAATGTAATTGGAAGTAATCTTGCAAATGTTTGTTTAATCCTTGGAGTGCTTCCTTTAATTGCAAAGTTTAAGTTAAGGAAAGAAGATGTCCATTTCAACATTCCTTTATCATTTGTCTCCACATTGTTTTTTACACTAGTTATCTACTTAAATGGATATGTAATGACTCCAATACTAGGAGTTATATTTTTACTAGTGTTCTGTTTTCTTCTATTTTTGTTCAATAAAAATAATATGGTTAGTGTTAGTAGTAAGGTGAAGAAGTTTAATTCGATATATTTCTTCCTTTCTCTAATAGCACTTGTTATTTCAGGTAAGTATTTAGTGGAAAATATCATTCACTTTTCTAGAGATACTGGTATAAGTGAATCAAACCTAGGTTTCTTTGTAACTGCAATTGGTACTTCAATTCCTGAGTTTGTAACTACCATAGTTGCTCTTAAAAAGGGTAACGAACAGTTAGGGATGGGCAATATTTTAGGCTCAAACCTATTTAATACTTTCTTTATATTAAGTATTTCGTCTCAGATTATGCCATTGGATTTCAAACCGTTTATGATTGATTTAATAATTATGAGTATTGCACTACTTATGATTGTAGTGGCTTCATTTATAGGGAAAAAGTTTTTTTTCTCTAAAAAAGAGGGATTAGTAATGATGCTTTTATATTTCTTATTCGTAATAATTCAAATCAACATGTGGTAGAAGAAAATACTATATGTTATTATTTCGCAATATTTGAACCTCAAATGAATTCATGAAAACCGGTGATAAGAAAATCTTAGTAGACCTTTCCGCAGCTCAATTAAATAATTCGGGAATACCATTAGATTCTAAATGGTTATTTGTTGATCTCTTAAAAGAGAAAGAACTAAATGTATCAGGCTTTATTTACCCTCTTGATTGGAAAAATTACAACTTTGCAGTGAAATCTAATAAACCAGATATTTTGACATATTCAACATATCTTACTTTTTTTGATAAAGATCCAATTCAATCTGATAACGCAATGTTAATTATGCGATTAAAGGAGAGAATAAAGAGATACTTTAAGACCTATTTTAAAGGAAAGTTTAGACTCTGGTTAAAAGATACAAGGCTGTTTAATGACACAATCTTCAGGATATTTTTTTCTAGTGGTGTGAATCTTGAGGATAAATCACTTATCGATAATGCAGATTTTTATATTACTGACTTTTTTAAAGAAACCGTTTATAGCAGGTTCACTAAAAACAAGAAGTTTCTTACCCCCTTTCTGAATACGGATGGTTTTGATTTCATAGTAAATCAAGACTCAATTCCAATTAAAGTATCAAAAGGTACGACTCAAATTATTAGATATCATGATTCGATCCCGTTGCTTAACCCTGACCTTACAAATAGCTCTTTTTATACATCCATATTCCACTATAAGGCAACAAAAGAATGTATTAAAAACGGAGCTCACTATGTTTGTAATAGTACGGCCACAGCTCAAACACTTTCTAACTTATTCCCAGAAATTGGTGAGCGAGTACATGTAATTCCATATTCAATTCCAAGCTCATATAAACATATTGAGAACTCAGTTAAACTTTTTGAAATTATTAAAACTAAGAGATTTAGTGATCAAGAATTTGACTATCGTGTCTGGGATGAACAATTAAAAGATTATTCACAAGGAAATAATAAATTACTATTTATATCTAATGTATCAACTATTGAACCAAGAAAAAACCAGGTTACACTCTTGAAAGCCTATGTTGAAGCAAAATCTATTTTAAAGAAAGAAGGTAAGGATTTGAAAGTAATTCTAGTTGGATCTTTGGGATGGAAGAACGAAAAGATTCTCAATTACTTAAAATCACTTATTAATACAGGTGATGCACTGCTTTTAGAAAATATACATCCTGAGGAATTAAAATATATATATTCGCATTCTCAAGCATTTATATTTCCAAGCTATAGTGAAGGTTTTGGTTTACCACCTGTGGAAGCTATGAGATGTGGCACCCCAGTAATTTCTTCTGATATACCTGTTCACAGAGAAGTGCAGGGAAATAGTAGTTTTTATGTTAATCCATATAATATTAATGAAATTACAGAAAGTATTATAAATATAGTTCAAAACAGAGATAGTAAGGAAATTAAGGATAGAATTAAAAAAGGTATTAAGAGATCTCAACTTTATCAGCGAGAAAAGAATATTAAACTTTGGATTGAATTATTTGAGGCAATTCAAAACAAAAAAGGCCATAAATAGATTATCTGAATTTATAATGCTAATATTAGAACATGTGGCATAGCTTAGAATTGTTTGAACAATTTGTTAAAAATGACTTTAAACTTAGATATAAAAATTCGTATCTAGGTTTACTTTGGGTTGTACTTAAGCCTCTTTCCATGTTTGCTATTAGTTTTGTTGTTTGGTCTAGTATTTTTGGTGCAGATCCAAACTTCAAATTAAATCTACTATTAGGATTAATTATCATGATGTTTTTTAGTGAATTGATGATGATGGGACTATCTTCATTAATGAATAGGGCCTACATAATACTTAAAGTTAATTTCAAAAGAGAAATTGCTGTTTATAGCGCTACTTTTATTGCAGTAATAGATTTAATAGTAAATTTATTCATATTTTTTTTATTTAGCATTAATACCCATATAAATATAACCATTGAAGGAGTTGCATTATTCTTTCTATCAATGATGGTGCTTTATATACTATCGATTGGTATTACCTTTTTCATCTCAATTATTTTTATAAGACTCAGAGATACTTTAAATCTTGTAGAACTTGCAATACAGTTGTTATATTGGGCAACTCCAATATTTTATCCTATTTCGATTATTCCAGAAAAATATAGAGTATTTATTGAATATAATCCCCTTACGGCAATTGTGATTACGGCTAGAGAAGGATTAATAGAAGGGAAATTCTCCGATTCTACATACTTTACGAGATTACTAATATTGGGAGGTGTTTCTATAGTAATACTTTTGCTAGGAGGTATTTATTTTAAGAGTCATATAAATAAAATAGCTGAATACTTTTAATGAACGAATACGCAATTGAAGTCAAAAATATAAGTAAAGAGTTTTCACTTCCTCATGTAAAAAGGGATAGTATTGTTGAATATATATCCAACCCCTTAAAATCATTATCGACAAAAAAAGAAGTCCTTAAGATACTTAATGATGTAAATTTCGAGATAAAAAAAGGAGAATTTGTCGGTATAATGGGTAAGAATGGATCCGGTAAGTCAACTCTTTTAAAGATTCTAGCTGGAATATATCTCCCAACCAAAGGTAATGTGGTAATAAACGGAAGGATGATTCCGTTTCTCGAATTAGGTGTTGGATTTAACCCTGAGTTAAGTGGTAGAGATAATGTATTTTTCAATGGAATAATCTTGGGGATGAGTAAAAAGTTCCTAACATCAAAGTTTGATGAGATAATTGCATTTGCAGAGTTGGAGAGGTTTGTAGATTTGCCTTTGAAAAACTATTCTTCAGGGATGCAGGTAAGGCTTGCTTTCTCAATCGCGATGCTTGCAGATGCTGATATTTATATACTTGATGAAGTACTTGCAGTAGGTGATTCACAGTTTCAAGAAAAGTGTTTTAAAGTTTTCGATAGATTTATTGAGGAAGGAAAGACAATTGTATTAGTTACTCATTCTCCAGAATTGGTTGAGAAATATTGTAATAAAGCAATGTTAATTGAAAACGGCGAAGTTAAAACGAATTTGAATTTGTCTGAGGTAATAAGTAAATATCGAAATTAATATGAATCCAAATATCTGTGTTGTTGTCCCGGCAAGAAATAGACTTACATTAACAAAGAAGTTTTTAACAGCTTTTAAAAAATCTACGTATAAATCCTATACAATTGTACTAATTGATGATGGATCAACAGACGGAACAAAAGAATATCTATCCAAAAAGCATCCTGATGTAGTAGTAATTCCAGGAAACGGTAACTTGTGGTGGACTGGAGCTACAAATAAGGGGGTTGAATTTGCAATCTCAAATAACTATGATTATGTACTTACAATTAATCAAGATTCTGTTGTAAATAGTACATTTCTTGAAACTATCGTAAATACGGCTAAACATCACCCTAATACTCTAATTGGTAGCACGATTCTACGAGAAGATAATCGGAATATTTGGTCTGTAGGGGGAACTTTAAATTGGAATAGTAGGTATCTTTTTAATCTGAATTTTTATAATCAAGAGACATCTGTACTTAAAGATCTGCCTAAACCTTACCCGGTACAGATTTTAAATGGCAATGGGACGCTTATTCCAGTTGATGTATTTAAGAAAATTGGCTTATATAACTTTGCTTTTACTCCTCATTATCATGCTGATTCTGAGATTTGTCTAAGAGCTGCAAAATATGGATATAAATCAATGGTTTGCCTTGACTCATTTTTAATTAATAATATTCCTACTGAGCCATTAATAAATAGTAGATGGAAATTGGTATTTTGGCGAAAATCTGATTATTATTGGAAGCCACTGATATATTTTTATTTAATGTATTCACCTAGGAAATATTTAATAGGGTTTTTCAAGCAATATTTCCATTTCTTCCAAGATATGGCTCCATTAAGATGGATATTTAAGTTGAAAAATTTAATACCGAAAGGTAAGGAAAGTTTGAAAGATATGTATCATCGTATATTGCCTTACCTTGATATTCTTAAAAGAAGAATAATTCCCCGTAAGAGGATAAAAGTGAATAGATTATCAAAAAAAATTGTATATATAGGTCATTCTTATCACGCAAAAACCTTATCCACTGTATTTTTAATTGAATACTTAAAGGAGAACTTTGAAGTTACTGAGATTTTAGATGAGAGTTGGCAGGGAAAACCATTTCCAGACTTAAGTTTCATTGATGAAAGCTATATCGGTGTAGTTTTTTTTCAGAGTGTTCCTGAAATATCTGAAATTGAGAAAATAAACAATAAAAATGTTGTGTTTATACCAATGTTTGATGGTTATGAAAATGCTCCATACTCATTTTGGAAGCAGTATGAGAATATAAAAATTTTGAACTTTTCTAGCACATTATACAAGAAGCTAAAAAGATGGGGTTTTAATACTGTTTATTTACAACGATACCCTAAACCATTTGAATTTAAGGACTGGGGAAGAGAAGATAAGGTATTCTTTTATAATCGAAACAGCATGATTAATATAAATACAGTAAAAAAACTAATAGGAAAAAACAATTTCAAGATACATTTACATAAAACAATGGATCCGGGATATGAATTTGTATCGCCAACAAAAGATGATGAGAAAAAATATTCAATAACTTATTCAGAATGGTTTGAAAATAAAATGGATAAATGGGCTGTGGCTGAGAAGAGCGCAATATTTATTGCTCCTCGGATCACAGAAGGAATTGGACAAGGGGAGCTAGAAGCTATGGCTTTAGGTAGGGCTGTTGTGGCTGTAAATGCACCAACATTGAACGAATATATTACTCATAATGTGAATGGATATCTTTATGATTTTAATAACCCGCAACCAATAGATTTCTCGAATTTAAGAGAAGTTCAGAAGAATTCGTATAGGAGTATAATATATGGTTACAAGAATTGGGAAAAGAAAAAGATAGGTATAATTAATTTTATTAAATCAAATTAATTGATTAAAGTTGACGCTAAAGATATAAAGTATTTAGGATTTGCAACCCTTGATAATTTAGGAAGACCTTTTGAATATAATGGCAGGGTTTATCGTGGAATATATCCTGATAAAGTTAGCTTTGTTGAAGAGTTGTTTAAATCTGGTTTGGTAGATGAATTAGTTAGACAGCACCTTTTTGTTAAAACTCAGATTAGTGACTTGTATTCAGACGAATTTCCATTAATTCTCTCACATAAAAAACTACTCGCCTCATTACCAACATCTTGGACATATAATCAGTTAAGAGATGCTGCAATTGTAATACTAAAAGTAATGAAAATATGTAATAAGTTTGGATATGAACTAAGCGACGCTCATCCATACAATGTTACATTTGACTCGTCAAACCCAGTATATATAGATTTCGGAAGCATTAGGAAGTTAAAAGATAAAACTATTCCAATGGAAGAGTTTGTTAATTTTACACTAGTCCCCCTTTTTCTCATAAGTAAAGGTTATTTATTAGAAGCATACACACTTTTACACTCTGAGTTACATTTTAAATTGCCATCTAAAACCTTTAGAGAAAGTATCTTCTTCAAAAAATTCTTAGAGATTATTGGTAACAAGGGTGATAAATTTGATAACAAGCAAGTCACTGAAAACTGGATCGAAAAACATTGCCCTGGAAGTATAATGATTAATGAATATTGGGCAGGATATCAAGAGGACATTGATTCTATGAAAATAAATTTAGAACCTCATATGAATAATAGGTTCTCTCGTTTTTTTAAATTGCCAAATATCATAAGAAAGTACTCGCATGACGTTAAAAGTTCTGTAGATTTGGCAGGTA
>CAZIIC010000014.1:0-11105 GCA_964539195.1 uncultured Candidatus Saccharibacteria bacterium | reverse complement strand
GGTAGTAGTGGACTTCTTAGTGCGATAATTGAGAAAAGTCGATTGGGATTAGAAAGAATAGTTAATACTGATTATGACCATGATGCTGCTAATATTGGATATTTATTCACTAAAAAAAATACTGGCTATAGCTATCAATCATATCTTTTAAATTTCATGTTGCCATTGCAGTATAGAGATAATGAGAAATTTAAATCTGACATAGTTTTTGCAATGGCTATTACTCATCATTTACTACTTACCCAAGGTTTCAAAATTGATGGGATTTTTGAGAGGATTGCCTCTTTTAGTAATAAATATGTTTATATTGAATTTATGCCTCTCGGGTTATGGGGAGGTGATATAGATAAATTAGAGATTATACCTGAATGGTATACGCTTGACTGGTTTCGAAGTAAATTTAAATCGCATTTTAAGTTATTACACGAAGTAATATTAGAATCGCACATTATTAAATATAAGATTTACCCACATCGGGTTTTGTTTGTAGGAAAGCTGCGACAATGATAATTATGGGATATGGTATGTATTTGACAGTACTTAGCAAAGTGTAGTATCAATAATGGATGATATAAATTATTTATTAATTAGGCTGTTACTTTTATGAATAGATTCTCAAAATATGCGTTTGCTTTGGTTACTGTAATGACAATGACATTTGTTGCTCCTGTACTTGCTGCAGATACTGCTACAGTTACAGCAACAGTTACGGCTCAAAATATTTCAGTAACTGTATCTGATGGTACAATTTCATATGGAATCATGCCTGTTAACACTTCTAAAGATACTACTGCTGGTAGTTTAAACGATGCTCAGACAGCAAACAATAACGGTAACGTTGCTGAAGATTTCAACATTAGAGGTCAAAACTCAGCTGCATGGACACTTGGTGCTACTGCTGCTTCGGAACAATATACTCAGAAGTTCTGTTTAACTTCTTGTACATCATATCCTACAAGTTATACTGCATTAACAACAGGCTACCAGACTTTGGCAAACTCTGTTGCTGTAGCAGGTAACCAACTATTCCATATTGGTCTTACAACTCCAACCGCTACCGCTACTTATACTTCACAGTCAGTTGACGTAATAGTACAAGCTGTTGCAGATTAAACTTAATAATTATTAATGTGAAAAAGATACAAATCCTTTTCACTGCCCTGCTGATCTTTACAATCTTTTATATAGCTCCAATTGTAAACGCAAGAATAGGCGTAGGTGTTGGAACAGGTAAGATTGTTGTAACGGATAAGTTAAAACCAGGACAGATATATAAATTCCCTTCGGTTGCTGTTTTAAACACTGGTGACGAAGATGGTATTTATGGCTTGAGTATTCAATATCATGAACAACAACCTGAGCTAAAACCTCCATTGGAGTGGTTCTCTTTTGATCCTGACAACTTTGATTTGAAACCAAGTGAAGCAAAGAGTGTAGAAGTATTAGTAAATATACCTTTAAACGCTGTTCCTGGCGAGTATTTTGCATATTTAGAAGCAACACCTAAGAAAAAGACTGTAGACGGAATTACAGCTGTATCTGTTGCTGCTGCTGCAAAGTTATATTTTACAGTAGAACCAGCAAACTTTATTCAAGGTGTGTATTATAGAGCACTTTCAATTTGGACATTAAATGAACCTTGGAGTTCAAGGATTGCTTTTGGCTTAGGACTAGCAGTATTAGTATTAATTGGTAGAAAATATCTTCACATCGAGGTAAACCTTAAGAAAGAGGGGAGCAAGAAGAAAGAGGAGAATTAAAGAATGTTAAAAATTATTAATGAAACAAATATTTGTAGTAACATCAGTATTATCAATAGCTTTAGTCTTTTACCTTAGTTTTCAGCTCGCCGTATATTCTGGACCATTCGAAGGGAGTTCAACAATCACAGGAACTGTAGATGGTATTAGTGTATGTGGTGATTTTTTAGTTGAGGGGGATGAGGAGTGTGAACCACTCGCTCCAATTACACAATCTTGTACTGATTTTGATTTTGATACAGGTAGTTTAACTTGTGATTCGAGTTGCTCATATAACTACAGTAACTGTGAATATATACCACCAACACCTATAATTCCTCCGTTTCCCAATCCATTCATTCCAGATGATCAAGAGGAGCCTGGTCCAATTCGGATACTTTTACCATTTTTTTTAGGGATATATGACTTGGATAATAATGGAGATTTAAATACAGTTGAATATTGTTCGGGATTGACATATTGGCTTAAAAAGTGGAGGATAAGGTTGATAAACCCAGCTCCTGAAGGTGATATAGCAAGAATTGCTGGAGCAAAAGATACTTGTGACCTTAATTTTGATAAGAACTGTAATTTGACCGATTTTTCGATCTTTTTACATAACCGATAATGAATGGATTCTGGAAAGGTATAAAAACTGCGTTAGGACTTCCAATTATATTGATATTGGCTTGGATAATTGCCCACTTCATGGCACTTCTTGGAATATTTGCAGTCGTTGCGTACCCTGTTTGGGCCGCATTCTTTGGAAAGAAAGCAGTATGTTTAGGGTGTATAAGGCTTGACGATGGTGAAAAATGTCCATTATGTAATGAAAAGGTAGAGAAGAAAGAAACCTACCCAAAAAATGCAAGATCTGTTACATTAAACACCCTTCTAATACTTTTCCTAACCGCAATTTCGGTTGGCGTTGTGTTTCTAGAAAATGCGGTTATTGATAGTACAGGGATTCTCTCGACTGGAAAAACGGTATCTTTTAACATACCTGAAAAGAATCAGTATAGAACCAATGAAATATTCCCAATGAAAATTGAGATCTCAGGTATACAAACTTCTGTAAATGTAGTACAGGCCGATATTACATTTGATCCTGATGTACTTGAAGTCGTTGAGCTTTCAACAAAAGACTCTTTTGCCTCAATATTTGTTCAAAAGGATGTTAATAATAATTTAGGGTATGTAAGATTAACAGGTGGTATTCCAAGTCCAGGATACTCAAAAGAAAGTGGAGTATTTGGTACGGTATATTTCAAGGCAAAAAGCGCTGGACTTGCTAATGTATCATTCCTGCCAACCTCAATGGTACTTGCAGATGATGGTAGGGGAACAAATGTATTGAAAAGTTTTCCATCTACATCGTATATAATTCGACCGGAAGTGCTGTCTGCTGAAGAAGAAGTATCTCAGATGCAGATATTCCAAAAAGATGTATTAGGAGCAAGTACTACGTCGCAGAATTTAGATGTTTGTAGAATTGAGTTGGGAGAAGTTAAACTACCTGATGTTTTAGGAATTTCCGATATTCATGATAATGATGAAGAAGATGAGCATTCCAAGGGTGGCTTCTATAGATATGTTGTTCATCCAGCGATAGAAATATTACACAGAGTAAATGAATTCATACTAGGTGTATACTCAAAGCTATTACAACAAGCTTTTACCAACTAATTTCTTCTATTCCTATATTCTTTAAGTACTCATTACACCTACTAAACGGTCTACTTCCAAAAAATCCGGTATGAGCGGCAAAAGGTGAGGGATGGGGTGATGTAATTACAAAATGTTTCGAAGAATCAATAACCGAACCCTTCTTTTTTGCATAGGCTCCCCAAAGTATAAATACTAAGTTTTCTTTCTTCTCATTTAGTATTGAAATTACAGAGTCAGTGAATTGTTCCCAACCTCTGTTCTGGTGGCTTCCAGCACTTCCAGATTGAACAGTTAATGTTGAATTGAGCATTAATACCCCTTGTTTTGCCCAATCACTTAAATCGCCTCTATTTCTTTCAATTCCTAAGTCACTTTTTAATTCCTTAAAAATATTTTGAAGTGATGGAGGATTCCTAACACCACTATTTACAGAAAATGATAAGCCATTTGCCTGATTCTCTTCGTGATATGGATCTTGTCCTAATATTACAACCTTAACCTTGTCAAAAGGAGTGTTGTCAAAAGCACTGAAAATTAAATGACCAGGAGGGTATACTTTGTATTTTGAATATTGTTCTTTAACAAATTGAGTGAGGTTAATAAAATATTCTTTCTCAAATTCTTCATTTAGTACCTCTAACCAAGACTTTCCAATCTTTACATTCATTCTACTTAAATGTTCCTAATTCTTTACCTAGTAATTCAAACTCATTTAACATATTCTCAATTTCCTTAAGACCATCATCCCAAAAATCTTTATCAGAAATGTTTATTCCTAATTCAAGGAAAATTTCTTTTGTCGATTTAGATTTACCAGCACTTAAAAATCCTTTAACTTTTGAAATATAGTTTTTATCTCTTCTTACATTGTTCTGAAGAGCCTTAGAGATGAGTAGGCCGCTTGCGTATGAATATACATAAAAAGGGCGTCTAATATGTCCCCAATATACCCACCATAGCTTATGGTTTTCATCAAATTCTACATTCTTTCCAAGATATGCAGACATATTCTTTTTGAAAATATCTCCGATTTCATACTTGCTTAGAAATCCTTTTTTCTCAACTTCTTCATGTAGTTCAAGTTCAAAATTGTAACAAGCTACTTGTCTAAATATTGTAGAAATATCATCCATTAACTTTTTCTGGAGTGTATAGAATTGTTTCTCTTTATCTACATCTTTGTTTAATTTGGCAAGAGTGAAGTCTTCAAAGAAGGTAGAAGCGACTTCAGCTGTAGCTAATGAGTGACCACTGTTGTTTGGGTGTTGATGCTTTTGACTTAAATATGCGTGTATGGCGTGACCTGTCTCATGAGAGATCGTTAATATATCGTTTTCTTTGTTAGCATGGTTTAAAAGAATATATATTGGAGTGTCTTTTGAAATACTAAAACAGAAGGCTCCTCCTGATTTACCTTTTCTCGGGAATACATCTATTTTCCCTGTGTTGAGTAGGTCTTCAAAAATTGAAAGAAATTCTTGATCAATATCTTTAAAGGTTTCCCTAACTACTTCTATGGCATCATTATATTCAATCGATTTATCATCTTTATTTGCAACATTAACAGATCTCTCATGATATTGTAGATTCTTTTGTCCAAGCAATTGTGCAAAAAGTTTGTAATATCTATTGGAAATATCAAAGCGTTTAGTCACACTTTTTACCATTGTTCTTACTGTTTTAGAATCAATATCATCAGAAATATGTCTGCTTTGATCAAAATATTTATATTTGTGTTCTATTGAACTTATATTATGTGATTTCAATATTGAGTTTAATTCGTATTCAGCACTATCTACTACCTTTGAAAGCATTTGTGTTACCCAATCGTTTGCCTGGTCTCTTTTCTTTTTATCAAATTCTTGTGTGGCTTTTAGGGCATGTTCGAAGGTAATCTCTTTCTCTCCATCATTTACAACGCTTTTTGATATGAATTCTGAAATCATGTTATCCCAGTTCTCATAGGATGTTTTAGAGAGCAATCGATATACTTTCTCTTCCTTATCACTTAATACATGCTTTCTATTTAAAAATGCTTTCTCTAGGTCATGTTTATATTCTTTTAACAACGGTTCTGAAATATAAATGTTTTGCAACGATTTCGGGATTCTTTTAATAATATTGGAAGAGAAGAAACTTAGTCTATTGGTTAATTCAACCTCCATATCATTAATTTTTGAATATTTTGCTTTTATCTCTGAATTATCATTTTCTTGCTCTTTTCGTAGCCAAAAATATGCAATAGGCTTTTCTAGGTATGTATTTGACAAAGAAATATTCTCGAGATCCTTAAGTGCTTGAGCTAATACCTTTGGATCTTTTAGATATGAGCTATCTTTTTTCCATTTATTAATAAAACTATCTACTTTTTCCGAAATATTTTGGATTTCTATATCAATCTGCGGATCATTATCTGATTTGTATAGGGGAGATAAGTCCCATGTATATTTATTATTCTTCATGTTTATTATTGTACTTTAGATGATGAATTAAGACAATTAATGGTGTATAATACCCCATAGTATGCACTCATTCTTTAAATCAATGCACGAAAATTTTGATGCTCTTAAAGTTACGCAAAAGTTGGAAGAGTATGTTCCAATTGAAAAGCGTGCAGCTTTTGCTGTAAAAATTCAAGAGGTGTATGCGAAATACTATTGTAAACACGAAGGTGGCATTCGATATCATAACCATGAGGTTTGGGTCTATCTACAAGAAAACTCTGATGCTACAGGTGTTACACAAGCTCATGAAGTAATTCTAAATCAGAATGATAGTCCAAAGGTTGGAAGAAGAGTTGGGTCCGATGAGAATACTAACCCTTATTCTGAAATGGTTCTTGCCGCATTAATATTTATTATTGATCGTGAGAGAACTCCACCAAGTTATTTCTTAGAAAATAATTCAAAATATATTATTGGAGTTCTAAATTAGAATTGATTTTAAAAAGTCACAAATCAATTACTATAGCCTTATTCCGGAAGTTACAAATGTATGATTTAGATGCTAATATGTGATATTAACTCACAGCATCTTTATTACGTAATGCATCTAGCACGAGCATCAAAATTTATTGTAAAAGTTATTATTTCAACACTGTTTTTTGCTCTATATACTTCTTCAATATCAGCGGCAACAGCTGGAATTACTACTAAAGAAGATTGGGAAAAAGGCGTGTTAAACGATATTGTAACTCCTTCAACAGGTAATGGCATAGAGATTGAATCAGATGGAAATTGGGGGGCACAAGCATGGCAACATCCTCAAGAGGTATTAACAATTGGTACCTCATTTACAACTGATGGTACAGATATTTATCTTTTCAGGGGAGCAGGTGATACTGATTTTTGGAAATATACCCCTTCAGAAAATACTTGGACTAAACTAGCAAATTCTCCTTTTGGAGTATATTTTGGTTCGGAAATGCAATATCTTGATGGTTATGTTTATGCCTTTCCAGGTGGTTATCAAAGCAAATTTATTAGATATTCAATTGCTAACAATACTTGGGAAAGTAAGGATGTTTACCCAGAACTCGTTTACCGAGGTGCATCAATGGCTACAGATGGTACATATATTTATGCAGTAACAGGAAATAACACGCAAAGTTTCTATCGATATGATGTCGCTGGTGAGCATTGGGATCCGTTAACAGGACTTCCTGCAGCAATCAACCAAGGTGCTGATCTTATCTATAACTCAGGATATATTTATACGCCTAGGGGAAATAATACTAATACTTTTTACAGGTACGATATAAATGCCAACACTTGGACTACTAGAGCAAACCTTCCTGCGAACTTGAATGGTGATACAGAAATGACATTATATAACGGAGAAATTTATCTCTCGTATCAAACTAACACTACTACTTTCTATAAATACAATATCGCTGGAAATAGCTGGACAATCAGAACTGCTGCACCACTTGCCTCTCAATATGCAGGCGTAATATATATGCCTGTCGATGGAAATATCTACTTTTTCAGAGGCAATGGAGATTATCGATTCTGGAAATATAACCCAACAACTAACGCGTATATAGGCCCAGCTGAAGCACCAGCAACATTAGGTGCTGGATCAAATTTCGTACATAATGCAGGATATATATATACACTAAGAGGAGGAAATACTAATACACTTTATAGATATCATATTGCTGGAAATACATGGACAACTATGACAAACGCTCCTACAACTTTTAATGATTACAATGATTCTGTTGTTGCTGGGGGTGACATCTATTTCTTAAGAGGAGGTGGTACGCAGTCTTTCTATAAATATAATATTGCTGGGAATAGTTGGACAACACTTACAAATACTCCTGCAACAATGTCTTATTATGCTAATCTTGCATATCCTGGATCAGGTGACTTTATATATGCAACAAGAGGTGGTGGTAACTTAAACTTCTATAGATATTCAATATCAGGAAATTCTTGGACAACTATGACCTCGCTACCTGCAACTGCACCTCAGACTTACGGATCAGTATTATTTTCAGATAGTACATACGTGTATATGCTTGGAGGACTTGGAAACTCAAGAATGTATAGATATAACATTGGTGGCAATGCTTGGTCTGAGTTAACTACATTACTGCCATTTGCTCCATATTATGGAACTGATGTCACATACGATGGAAACGATAAATTCTACGCCACAGCTGGATATTATAAGCGTGAGATGTGGGAATATACTATCTCAACTGGTACCTGGAGGAGACTTTCAGATTTCTTAGGTGTTGCTCCAACATATTGGGGAGCATATGCTGCTTCAAGTATTGTCTATGTTTCTCCATCTTCGGTCTATATGGGACTTGCAAACGGAAGAACTGAAACATACCTCTATTCAATTTCAGCTAATGCGTACAAAGATAGCGGAACATGGATTTCATCTTCAATTGATTTAGGATATGTTGATTCGTGGAACCAATTAACAGTTACAAGTACAACTCCTTCCGATTCCACAATTCAAATTAGTACAAGGACCAGTAGTGATGGCGTAACTTGGAGTAGCTGGAGCGCATTAAGTGGTAATAATATTACTTCATCCGTAAATAAGTATATTCAGGTAAGGGCTATACTTTATGCTTCTACGGATAATACTCAGACACCAAAACTAGAGACAATTACAATTGATTATAATGCTGATTCTACTAGCCCTGATAATGTATCTGCAGTCACGGGACTTTCAAATGAGACGGGTGGAGTATCTATCACAAGTGGTCAAAGCTATCCGCACCTAAATCCTGTATTTAACTGGAGTGCACCAAGTGATACTGGATCAGGTGTTGCTGGATATTATGTATATTTTGGACCTGATATAAATGCTGACCCATATTTACTTGGTTCATTTCAAAATAGTACTTCATACATTGTTACAAAAGCGTTAACCACAGGTAATAACTATCTAAAGATTGTCACGGAAGATAACAAAGGTAATCGAAGTTCAAGTGCAAATCTATTCACATATATCTATGCGGGAGTATCACCTGTAAATAATCTAACAGTAAACTCAGGATCATTTAACGGAACATTCACTAATACTGCAGTCAATAATAATAAGATTAAGTTATCAAATAAGTCAGGAGGATTTTGGGATCAAGACCTATTAAGTCCTTCTCCAATTAACTTCAGCTATGGCTCCAGAGGAATAGCTTATGCACAAAGTACAGGTAAAATTTATATGAGTAGTGGTAGTTCAAATGCAATCAGGGAGTATGATCTTGAAACAGATGTATGGACAACACTAGCAAACGCTCCCGGAGTGATCAATTATGGAGGTGGCCTTGTCTTTGGACCAAACGATTATGTTTATGCACTAGGTGGAAATAATAGTTCCAACTTTTGGAGATATGATATTTCAAGTAACACCTGGGATAATACAATATCTCCAGCACCTTTAACAATTGGATATGGTGGATCAATGGTGTATGACAACTTCAGATATATATATGTGATGAGAGGAAATAACAGCGATATATTTTGGAGATATGACACTTACGATGACGCATGGGAAACTTTAGATAGATTAGACTTTAATTCGCCAGACAGTACGCCTACAAACAACGCAAACGCAGGAGCAAACATTACAATTGACTTGGAAAATAATAAAATTTATGGAACTCAAGGTGGAACATATCCAGGTTTTTCTGTTTATAATATGGACACAGATCAATGGAGTTTTATAGGGAACCTACCAATAATTCCAAATGATGGAACGTTTATCCATTATGATCCTGATACAGACGCTGTCTATTTATTAGGTGGAAATAATACCGCTACTCTCTATAAGTACACTGTTTCTGAAAATAGTTGGACTCAACTAGCAAGCGCACCTGCAATTGTTGGGTACGGTGGTGCAATGAAACTTATTGATGGAGGGCAGTTCTTCATGGCAAGAGCTGGAAATACTTCCCAAGTATATAAGTATGATATAGCTAAAGATTCATGGCTAATGCCTAGAAGAGGTTTATTCGGAACCGAATTTGAAAATACCGTTACCTTAACAGCTAACTACGGAGCTGATGTACTTAAGGGAGATGGAAGTAATTACTATATAGTTAGAGGTAACTATGGAGATGAGTTTATTCGTTGGAATGAAGATACTGGCGTAGTTACGAAGTTAGCGAATGCACCTGCAGGAATCTACGCAGGTGGATCATTAGTATACGCGGAAGATTTAGGTAGAATATATCTGAGTTCAGGTAATAATGATGTAAGGTTCTTTTATTATTCTATTGCTGATAATACATGGACAGTTGAGACACTAGATCTACTTCCATTTGCGACTAGTTTTGGCTCTTCAATGGTATATGACGGGAGTAGATACATATATGCTACAAGAGGAAACGGTAATACTAACTTCTACAGATATGACACACAGGCAAGTGCTGGTGCTAGGTGGAGTTCAATGACTGTTTTACCTCTTGCTATTTCATATGGTTCAGAGTTATTGATAAGTGGCGATTACATTTATACATTAAGAGGAAACAATATTAACCCAAATAACTTCTATAGATATTCTATTTCGGGTAATTCGTGGACTTCAATGGCATCTCTATCAATTGCAGTATATAACGATGCTTATTTGGTGGATGGAAATAACGGATACTTATATGCCGCAAGTGCAAACAACACTACAAATTTCTATAGATACTCAATTTCTGGAAATACTTGGACCCAACTAAATAGAGCTGTAACAAGATATTCAGCTGGTGCTGCTGGTGAGAGCAATGGAAATAGTACTATCTACTCACTTTCAGGAGCCGCTACAAACGCATATTCAGATGGATTGCATAAATATACGGCAGAAAGTGATACAACAGGATTTGTATCAAGTGGAAGTTATATTTCGCAAGTTCATGACTTTACAACAGTATTTAAATGGGGTGATATTACTGTAGATTTTGAAAAAAATAGCGATAGTAATATAGCAATATATACGAGATCATCTTCAGACAATAGCGTTTGGAGTGATTGGAGTTTAGTAAGTAGGGAGAAAGAAGTTGGTAATGTAAGGTCGTATAAAATTAACTCTACAGCTCAAAGGTACCTTCAAGTTAAGTTTGAACTGCTATCAAGTAATGGATTAGCCTCTACATATGTTAATAATTACTCAATTAACTATTTCCAGGACACTCAAGAGCCTACAAATCCTGATAGTGCAGGTATAGTAGCAACTGGAGATGGAAAT
>CAZIIC010000013.1:2636-18785 GCA_964539195.1 uncultured Candidatus Saccharibacteria bacterium | reverse complement strand
GGTAAGGCTTTCTGAATTTGTTCGTTTATTAAATCTTCAATTGCTTTTAATTGCTCTGTAGTGAGTTTTGTATCATTTGGAAAATCTAATCTTAATCTTTCAGGAGTTATATTACTTCCTTTTTGATAAATATGTGGCCCAACAATTCTGAAGAGAGCTGAAAGGAGTAGGTGGGTAGCTGTGTGATACTTTGTAGACATCTCTGAGGTATCTGCAAGGCCTCCTTTAAACAAACCTGATGTAGATTGTCTCGAAGTTTCTTGGTGCTTCTGAAAATACTCTTCATGTAGCTTCTTTACCTGTTCTTCATCAATATTAATACCTCTTGTTTTAAGTTCTTCAATTGTCATTTCAATTGGAAACCCGTATGTCTCATACAGTCTAAATGTCTCTCCATTTGAATTGTTGAATTCCTTGTTTTCAATTGAGGTATAAATCTTCTCAAATTCTCTTAATCCATGATCTAGTGTCGAATTGAATTTCTTCTCTTCTTCTTCTAATACATTTAGTATTAATTCTTTCTTTTCTGTTAACAGTGGGTGTACTACACTAAATTGATCGATTGCAATTTCACCAATAGTTCTTGTGAATAATCCCTCAATTCCAAGTGTTCGTGCATGTCTAATACTTCTTCTTATTAATCTTCGAAGAATATATCCTTGTGCTGTTCTTCCTGGTACAACTCCGTCTGCAATAATCCAAGTTGCTGCCTTTATATGGTCTGTTATTACTCTTTGTGAACTAACAACCGGATTTTTTGAAATCTCTTTTACTCTTTCATATATTGGTTTGTAGATATCAGTATCAAATACACTTTCAGTTTGTTGTGCAATCATTGCAAATCTATCTAGTCCTCCTCCGAAATCAACATTATGTTTTCCAAGAGGGAAGTATTTACCATCTTTTTTAAGGTATTCCATGAAAACATTGTTTCCAAGCTCAATATACTTTCCACAGCTGCAACTAATATTACAATCTTTTCCACAAGCTTCTTTTCCTGTGTCATAGAATATTTCTGAGTCAGGTCCACATGGTCCACCAGATTCTAATTCCCACCAGTTTTCACTTTTACCAAATTCTTGAATCCTTTCACCTATACCTGCTTTAGCTTCAATTCCTCTTTCTTTAAATATCTGTTTCCAAACTTCAATTGAAACAGTATCTTTTGGTGCGTCGTTATCCCCCACAAATACAGATGCATAGATATTTTGAATATCAAATCCTAACTCGTCAACTAAAAATCCAATTGTTATTTTTATAGCTTCGTCTTTAAAATAGTCATTAAGAGACCAATTTCCAAGCATTTCAAATGTTGTGCAATGTGTTGCGTCACCAACAACATCTATATCAACTGTTCTTAAACTTCTTTGAGAATCTGTAAGCCTAGTTCCATTTGGATGTTTTTCACCTAAAAGATATGGAACAAGTGGAAACATTCCTGAGTTTACAAAAAGAACTGTCGGATCATTTTCTGGAACTAGAGGGGCACTTGGAATTATGTAGTGTCCTTTACCTTCTAAATATTTTAAATACTTAGCTCTAATTTCTGCATATTTAAGATTTTTCATTGGAGGATTATACCAAATTTATTAATTCGCAACAGGAGTTGCTGGTGTATTTGTAACATCTGAAGGAGTAGAGGAGGGGGCAGTATTGCTTTGAGTTGGTAAGAACTCTGAAAGCATCTCCTCTTTCTTCTTCAATTTTTCGGCTAATTCTTCTAATTCTTTATTAGTATTAGCAAGAATATCATCGCTACTATATTCATCTTCTTCATTTTCAACTACAACTGGTACTGGTTCAGAAATTGTGTCAGTTGGCTTTGGAATTTCTATCTCAACATTCTCATCAGGGGTTACTACCAATGTAGGAGCTTGAATGTCTTGATTAATTTGAACTGGTGTTTCTTCAATCTTTTCTGGAATGGCAATCTCTTCAGTCTTTACTTCTTTTATCTCTTCTACAACAGGAAGGACAACTGGTGTCTCCACTTTCGGTGTTTCAACAATAACGGGAGCTGGTATTGGAGTTGGAACTGGAGTAGGGGTAATGACATTGTTAATTACAGGAGGAGTCATAGGTTCTGGTTGTAATACAGGTGGTACTACTGGAGTTACGACTTCAGGCTTTACTTCTTCTTTAACTACTTCTGTCTTATTAAAGCTAAATATTGGATTTTTAGGTTTACTGTTCTCAATCTCTTTTTTCTCTTCAATTATTACTTTCTCTTCTAACTTTTTTACAACCTCTTCATTATTGTTTTGAACAAAGGTCACTGGGGTATTATCTGGCTGAATTGGCGTTGAATTCTTATATGTAATTTCATATTCATCATTATCTTTTGTTCCTCTCCAAGCTAGGTATAGCAACCAAGGTACAATTAAGGCAAGAAGCAATATTGCAAGTCCAGCAAGTACTATCCATACAATTCTTTTTGGAATTTGGAATCCAAAGATATTGTACGTGTCTGTATTTTCTGTTTCTTCAGGTATTACTGTAAATGTCCATGACTTTTCGGCTTTGTTTCCCTTACTATCCTCAAATGTTACTGTTACTTTGTGTGCTCCTTCTTTATGCTCTGTTTCTGGTGTATATGAAAGTACATATGAATTATCAGTTCCTTGAGTTGTTCTTGTTTTACTTGTTATATCTTGATCGTCAAATACAATTTTGATTGTTTCTTTATTTATAGTTGCATCTTTACTTGGAATTAAGGTTGCACTAATGATTGCGTTCTTGTTTTTAATACTACTCTCATTACTTGGAGATATATTTACAATTTGTGCTTCTTGTAGGACTACACCATCATCTGGTCCTTTTCCATCGTCAGCTTTTCCAATAGTTACTTTTGGAGATATTCCTGTTCCAATTCCTGGTGGAGTGTAGTTATCTACTGCTCTTACTATGAATTGGTAAGTGCCTTCGTCAATATCCTTTGTATTGAAAATATAGTTTCCGACTTTCGGAGATATACTCTTATCAATAGCAATCCAAGTATTTGCATTTCCTGGGTTGGTTGAAACGTATAACTCATATCTTACAATTTGATTTAAGTCAGCGCCTTCCCAACTTATTGTTACGTTTTCACCTTTTGATACTTCCGTATCTGCTGAAGGTTTAATTATAGTTACTTTAGGGGTGTCGTTTTTATCCTGGTCAACATTAATGACCCATGTTTGAGCTCTTAAATGTGAGTTATATCCATCATGAATAAATACGTTTGCTAGGTAGCTTCCTGGCTTATCAGGTGTACCAGAGAACTTAAGGGTTAGCTTGCCTGATGCTCCATTTTCTACAACAGTTGCCTTTAGCCAGTCAGAATCAGGTGTGAATGAAAAGGCATAATTAATATTATCGCTTTCACCGTCAGTTGCTTGTAGTTGATATTGATAACTATCATTTACTTTGATTACATTTGAAGGCTTTGCTGCGGTTGGTTGAGTTGAAAATTCTGGCGCATTGTTAGCATCAACGGCCATAACTTGCTTATTACTCTGTACAACACATGGTCTTGTACCTTTATCTGTTGTGAGAGTACCTAATATTCCTAGATCACCTGCTTCTTTTGGAGTTAGAGTGAAATTCTCAGATACTTTATCTACTCCTGTATCAAAATCCTTTTTCACAATTGAATTTCCTGCTCTATCCATTACCATTACTTGTGTAATTGCTTCACCGGGAGTATATGCAGAAACTTGTGCTTGTACGGTCTTGTTCAACTCAATAGTTGAAGGATTTACATATGGAAACTTTATTTGGCATGTTTCAACATCAAGTGTTAGGTCTGCAGCCTTATTTCTTGTGTCAAATGAGGTTAAGTTTGTAACTGAGTATAGAGCCAAAGGAACGCTAATTGCTAAAAATAGAAGGGCAAGAATTGAAAATTTTCTACTAGATTGGCGTTTCATCTTTTTAATATACAACACCCATATTTATGGTGCAAATATTTTCACTATATTCTTTACTATTGAAATATTCTTGAAGAGAAAATAGATCTTAAACTATTTAACAACTTCTGAAAGTCGGTTATTAATTCTAGTTTGAGCATCAAGTAATGCTTCATTTGCTCTTACATCTTTTGCAATAATATCGTTTATTGCTGTTCTGAATGATTCTTCTATGAAACTTTGGTCTCCCATTTTCCATGCAGTCATTGTTGGCGCCATTTTTATAAATGCTCCTACATATGGGTCTGTTTCAAGTTCTAAAGCCATGCTCTTTCTTGGGTATGGTTCTCCAAAGGCTCTAACTTTTGATGAATTAGAGTAGAATTCTTTTAATTGAGTAGGTTCAGATAGCCATTCTACAAACTTCCATGCTTCAATTGGATTTGGACTTACTTTTGTAACAGCATCTCCCCAATACATAGCTAGATTTACTGGATCATTACTTGGAAGTTGAGGTACAGGTGCAATTCCAAATTCAATTGCTGGGTTTGAATTAATGATATCAAAAGCTCTCCAACTTGGTCCAAACATCATTGGTAACTTACCAGAGTAGAAGAGTTCTAAATCTGATGCTAATTCGTCAGACCATGTTTTATGTACTTTCTCAAAGTTTGTATAGAAATCTAATGCTGATTGAGCTCTCGTACTACTTAAATCTACTTCTGTATTTGTACTATTTATTATTGGTACATTGTTCTGTAGCAACATTAAATTCAAAATATCTGCAGAATGTTTTATATTCTTTGCCGTTCCAAGTGCTACACCTGGTTGAGTTATTGCACCTGATTTATTCTTTTTGGTTAACTTTTTAGCTGCTTCTATAAATGTATCCCAATCTTTTGGAGGTTCAGTAAGGTTGGCTGCTTTTAATAATTTCTTGTTATAAAACAGCGCAAGCCCGTCTACTTCAAGTGGGATTGCATAGATCTCTCCATCTGTTCCTGTGAAATCTTTAACTGCTGTTGGATAGAAATCTTGAGCATAATCTGATGCTGTCATAATTGATGATGGAAGAGGGGATAGGTGTGATTGAAATTTAGATAGCCACGCATTATTTACCCTTACAATATCTGGGGCTGGTGTATCTTCAACAACATTTTGTTGGATTCTTGTGTAAACAGTACTTTCATATTGTGTAAATGGCTTCTGAACATATTGAATATCAATATTTGTATGGTCAGCTTCATATCTTTCGATTAAAGTTTGCATCACACTTTCAGGTTCCCAAAGTCCCCAATATGTTAATACTATTTTTTGTTGCACTGTTGGACTTTTACCTCTGGTTGCAAAATATAGGAGTGAACCAGCAACAATAAGGATAACTAGTACTATTCCTACTCCAATAATTATTATTCTATTCTTTTCATTCATATCTTTCTGCTATTACAATTAATCTCTTAGTCGGAACTCCAATTGGCCAACATGTCATTAGTGTAACTGTTTCAGTGTCTCCTTGTGTTTGTAATACTGTAAAGTCACTTGGTTCAACTATCTTTTTTCTTCTAACAATGTATTTTAATTCTTTTCCTTCTTTAAATACAGATACTTCATCACCTACATCAACTTTCTCAAGTTTGGAAAATATTGTCTCTGCTAAATTCTGATTTCTAGAAAAGAAACTAGGGACTGCACTATGTCCGTAGATAAAAGAATTTCCACCGTCACCTGGTATTGGTGTTCCTTTGAAATGAGCTAAACCTTTCTTCAATGGTAGATTGTACACATCTTCATCATAACTTTCTACATTAGTTGTAATATTTACTTGCTCTATACCTAACTTCTTTATACTTAAAGCCATATTCTTACTATATTCCCTATCTACAACAATCTGTTTAGATTGTTTAGTTTGTGGATCATAAGTATATCCTTGGTCTTGTGATAGTTCTGAAGCTTTTTGAGCTAGGTTTTTGAAGTAGCTTTGACCAGGATTGTAATATGCAAAAGAGCCAAAGATTAATTCTTTGTGAGAATCAGGAATGGGTTTTGCAAGGGCAGCCACTTTTATCTCTTCAATTTTACCTGAAAGATATGAAACCCCAAGAGGTAGTAATTGGGAAAAGAGTATTACAAATCCTACAAATGCAAATAGAACAGCAATTATTGTTCTCGTTACAAATACCTTTTTAGGTATCTTCTGTTCTTGTTTATCTGTATTCCAACTGTTATCCATCATATTGTTATATCAGAATATATGATGGGTTTGTAGTTCTTAGTGCTTGATATTGAAATATGAAGATTTATTATAACCATCTAGATTTTTCAAAATTGTTGTTTTATTTGTTTCTAAGTTTGTAACATTTATACTTGTAACTTTTATATCAGTCATAAAACACTCATCACTATTTTCTGTTTCGCTTATACAATCTTCAATCTCAGACCATAGTATATTGTTAGAATCTATCCATATTCCATCATCTGCATCTGACTTGAAGAGAGTAGATGAATTGTCGGAAATATCATAAATCCATAATTTTCTACTTAATCTCTCTCTATATAATACTTTATCAGTACCTCTTAATACAGAAGGGTCGTAAGAATCTTTACTTGCCTTATCAAGTTTTGAGGATGTATCAGTTGTGAGATCGTATGCGTATAAACCTTCGCCTAGTTTTTTAACAATCTTTCTATATATAACCTTGTTCTCATCTAACCAAGTACTTTGAGTACTATTTGAAATTTTAGTTTTAGTGCCTGTCTCTAAGTTATATGCATAAGTATTGAAATCTTCAATATCTCTTGGCGTTGAAGTTGAAAGATGTAATAAGTACTTTCCCTTTGAATTAAAACTCAATGCTGATCCATCTTCATAGTATCCACCTCGTCCGTATCCATTAGTGATTTTTACATTTTCTAGAACTTTGCTCTCGTTACCATCTACATAAATTAATTGCCACCTTGATCCTTTAGTAGCTAGGTAACCAAAAGTATCCTTATCATAAAAGCCAATATCTAAAACCAGCACATCTTTTGCTAAAGTTTTCAAAAGTGTATTCTTCTTTGTTTTTAATTCGTAAGTATAAATTTTACAATTGAGATTGTTTGTAACTGAATCACAATATGAGTAACCTAATGTCTCTCCGTCTATTATCTTAATGTCTCTTATTCCAGTCTTTTTCAAATCCAAAATTGTGGTTTCCTTGTCCGTTTTATAATCATATTCATAAATCTTCGCGCCATCTCGGAAATAGTATAGCTTTCCATCTACCATTAGAAGCTCTTTTACTTCTTCCTTTGGGGGTTGATTACCGTTTTCTGTTGTTTCAGTATTTTTATTCTCATTCACTTCTTGTTTCTCTTCGGTGTTTGAAAACACACTATTAAAGTTTTGATATGCAAAATATCCAGCAAGTCCTAAGATTATTCCTAGAATTAAGAAGAGTATGTATCCTAATATCGGTTTAGAGGACTTTTTTACTTCTGGAGTCTCATTAATAGTTGGAGTAGTTACAACTATTTCTGGGGTTGGATTAATATTTTGTGTTTGATTCATTAATGTATAAACAAAGATTATTATTTCAGTATAACATTGTTATTGAGCTTGTAAATATGGATACAGTACTAGCACTCTCTATTAATCTTTGCTAAAATCGAACACATATGGATAAACGTGACTATTATGAAGTCCTTGGAATTAGTAAAGGCGCTTCAGAACAAGAAATTAAAAAAGCATATAGAAAACTAGCAAAACAGTACCATCCTGATGTAAATAAGGAAGCTGATGCTGAAAGTAAGTTTAAAGAAGTACAAGAAGCATACGAAGTGCTTTCAGATTCTTCTAAAAGATCAGCTTATGATCAATATGGACATGCCGGGACTCAAGGATTTAATGGTGGTGGAAGTGGTTTTGGTGGTTTTGATTTCAATAATGCTCCATTTGATATGGGGGATGTATTTTCATCTTTCTTTGGAGGAGATATGGGTGGCTTTGGATTTGGGAATATGGGTGGAAGAGAAGAGAGAGTAAGGGATTTGAGATATCGTGTTCGTCTCTCCTTTATGGAAGCAATGCAAGGTAGTGAGTATGAAATTGAAGTTCAGAGGGAAGTTAGTTGTGATAATTGTGATGGAACAGGTAGTGAAAACAAGAAGATGAAAGAGTGTAAGACATGCCATGGTCAAGGAAGAGTTCAAAAAGTTCAGCAAAGTATATTAGGAAGAATGGCTTTTGTTACAGAGTGTGATGATTGTCACGGTTTAGGAAAAGTTCCTGAAAAAGAGTGTAAGGTATGTGATGGTACAGGTATTGTTTCAAAGAGAGAAAATGTAAAGATTAAAGTTCCAGCGGGTGCCTACGATGGAATGGTTCTAAGGTTTAATGAAGCAGGTCATAAAGGAAAGAATGGTCAGACAGGTCATCTATATATTGAAGTAGAGGTTGAACCAGATGAAAGATTTGAAAGAAGAGAGAGTGATATATATTCAAATGAAGAGATATCAGTATATACAGCAGTATTAGGAGGTGAAGTTGAAGTTGAGACAATACATGGAAAAGTTAAACTAAAAATTCCAAATGGTACTCAATCAAGTACAATATTTAGAATTAGAGAAAAAGGTACTCCAGTATTAGGTAAACAAGGATACTTTGGTGATCATTATGTAAAGATAGTAGTTAATATTCCTAAGAAATTAACAAGAGAAGAGAAGAAGTTGTGGGAGGAGTTGAATAACTCTTTATGATAAAATCTATTTGTGAATAAGAAAATCTTCCAAAAAATAAAAGATTTAACAAATGATTCTAGTCGGTCGAGCGGTTATTTTTATGATTTTGGCTACAAAAAAGCAGGACCATTATTTCTTGGGTACATTTTCTGGCTTATTTCCGAATCGAAAAAAGACGGTATAAAAAATTTATATTTTCTTTCTCGGGATGGCAAAGTAATGAAAGAAGCTTTTGATTTTGTGTCTAATTTCTTAGATATTAAATCGGTTAATACCTATTACCTGTTTGGATCGAGAAGAGCAATGTTGATTCCTGGATTAGAAAATTTAAAACAAAACAAATTACAAATTCGTCATCTTATTTCTTCGTGGTGGGTTGGTAATCGGGTTTTTGAATTCGTCGATAGAATTGGGCTAAACATCTCTGCTCATAAACTTTACAAATTAGCAGTAAAATCTGGATTCAAGTCTGCAAACACAAAAGTAAAAAGTTCCGATTACGAAAAATTGGAAACATTTTTCCTTCTTCTAGAAGATGATTTAATGAGATTAAAGATTAAAGAAAGGAGAGTATTAACGGACTATCTTGACCAAGAAGGGTTTCTGCGATCCAAATCGTCAGCGATTGTAGATATAGGCTGGGGAGGTTCCATGCAAACGACACTTACGGATATTTATCATAACAAAAATTTGGGGCCAGTTGGTGGATATTACTTAGGTACTAATGACCGTATAAAGGCTCTTAGAACTAGAGGTATAATAGCAAAAGGATATATCTTTGAAGATATTTCTCTTGAATTGAAGCAATACCTAATATGGCAGTCCTCAGAAATTCTTGAATTTATATGTTCTGCCGAACATCCCTCCGTTTTAAGCTTTACTAGATTAAAATCTAAGATAGTCCCAGTTTTTTCTGAGATAAATAATGACAAATTTTATATCAAATCAGCTAAATCGCTTCGTAACGGATTATTTGATTTTTTTAATGATGTGCTTTTAAAATCTGAGTTAAGTGACCTAAAAACTTTATTTATTCAAACAGACAAAGATAGGGCATTTTTTACTTCTTTTTTGTATAAAACAATTTTAAATCCTAAATTGGAAGATATCAGAAACTTTTGCAAAATTAGACACATTCCGGGTTTAGGACAAACGGGAAGGGGCAGATTTATTGTAACTACCACCAAATATATCTTAAGCCTTAATCTTTTGAAATCTTTTGAGAGCGCTTATTGGGAGCGCGGGTATATGAAGACTTTAGACTTTCCACAAAAAATTGTGTTAACATTATTTAGTAAGAAATATCAAGAGCGATTAGTTCTATACTCAAGATTAAAGAAAACATATTTAGGTAAATTGTTTAACCTTGTGTAATTCATATTGATTCTATTTCTAATATCTGTTAATATCCTTAATGAAAGTTATATTGTAGAGGTGGGTTTAAATACTCACCTTTTTTTTTGATATAATTATTTTGAATAAATTTTCATATAAACATAAATGGCAATAGTTACAGATTTCTTAGCTGCAGTTAATCAAATCGCTTCAGAGCGAGGAATTGACCCTAATCATATATTTGATGCTTTAAGAGAGGCAATTTTGGTTGCATATAAAAAGGAATACTTTAGAGATAGAGTAGAAGATGAAGAGAACAAACTAGATAATCTATCTGTTGAGATGGATAACAATAGTGGTACTTTCAGAATCATTGCTAGAAAAACAGTAGTAAAGAAAGTAACAGATGATGTTAAGGAAATTTCAATTGTTCAATCAAAAGATATTGCTAAAGGATTAAAAGAAGGAGATATTGTTGAAATTGAACTTCCTTCTGATGAATTCGGAAGAATTGCAGCACAAACTGCAAAGCAAGTAGTATTACAAAAGATTAGAGAGTCAGAAAAAGAAGCTATCCTTTCAGAATTTAGTGGAAAAGTTGGCCAAGTATTCAACGCATTAATGCAAAGAATGCAAAGAGGAAGTGCAGTCTTTGAAATTGGTAAAGCAATTGCAATTATGCCTCTTGAAGAACAGATTCCTAATGAATTCTACAAGATTGGAGAGAGATATAAGGTATTGCTAAAAGATATTGTTGATGGTCCTAACGGAAAAGAATTAGTAGTTTCAAGAGGATCAAGCGATTTCTTAGTAGCTCTCTTTAAGATGGAAGTTCCAGAAATGGAATCAGGTGTTGTTGAAGTTCAAGCTGTTGCAAGAGAAGCGGGTAGTAGATCAAAGATGGCTGTATCAAGCAATCAAGATGGAATTGACCCAATTGGATCATGCGTTGGACAAAGAGGAATGAGAATTGCAAACGTAATGAGTGAATTAGGTGAGGAAAAGATTGATATCATTGAATATAATGAAGAGCTAGAAAGATTTATAGCTAACGCTCTAAGTCCAGCTAAAGTTGAGAGTGTTAAAGTTAAGGATGGTGTTGCAACAGTTGTTGTTGCTGAAGACCAACTTTCTCTAGCAATTGGTAGAGAAGGACAGAATGTAAGACTAGCTTGGAAATTAACAAATATCAAAATTGATATTGTAGGTAACGGAGTTAAAAAAGAAGTTGCTCCTGTTGTTGAAGTTAAAGAAGATGTAGTTGAAGAGCAAAATGCTGATACAAAACAAGAGGAGGTTGCCAGTGAGTAATTCCGCCCATATTCCAATGCGAATGTGTGCTGTTACTAGAGAGAAACTACCTAAAAAGGATCTCTTAAGATTTGTATTAACAGAAGAAGGGAAGTTAGTATTAGATAAAGGGGAAAAGGTTAGAGGAAGAGGATTAAATATGAAGCCTGATATATCTATTTTTGATTTGAGTATAAAGAGGAAGGTATTTGAAAGAATGTTGAGTGCTAAACTCACACCGGAATTGATATTGAAGTTAAGGGAAGAAGTGCAAGATTATATAGATAGACAATTCAGACCTAAACAAGTAGTGAGGGTCAATTTGGAACAAATAGATAAACTTAGTAGTAAATAATATGGAAACAAGAATACCAATAGTATCGATTTTAGGGCACGTAGATCATGGTAAGACAACCATATTAGACTACATAAGAAATGCTCATGTTCAATCTGGTGAAGTAGGTGGTATTACACAGAAAATTTCAGCCTTTACAGTAACTGTTAATGGTAAAAAGATTACCTTTATTGATACTCCAGGTCACGAAGCATTTGACCTTATGAGACTTAGAGGTGGAACAATTGCAGATATTGTACTTCTAATTGTTGCTGGTGATGACGGAGTTATGCCTCAAACAGAAGAATCAATCGAAATTATCAAAAAATCAAAAGCAAAACCAATTGTAGTTGTTAACAAAGTTGACCTACCTGGTGTTGATATCGAAAAGATTAAGAGAGATATTTCAAACAAAGGGCTTCTTCTTGAAGGTTTAGGTGGAAATGTCCCTGTAGTGCAAGTATCCGGAAAGACTGGGCTTAACATTGATGGACTTCTTGAAACTATTACACTTGTTGCAGATGTTGAGGGATTAATAGATAGAGGAGAACTTATCGATGGTATTGATGCTAAAGGATTTGTACTTGAATCAATAAAGGATAAGAGTATGGGAAATGTATCTACCGTTGTCATTACTCAAGGTGATGTTGCTAAAGGAATGTGGATTGGATATGTCTCAAGAGGAAATACTTTCACGGAAAAGATTAAAGGTGTAATTACAGAAGATGGAGAAAATTTAGAAGGATTAGGACAAGGTACCGGTGGGAAGATAATTGGACTTTCACAGATGATCGAGCTAGGAAGCGAAATCTTCTTTACTAACGAAAAGAATGAAAAAGTATTGCCAACATTGATAGCACAGGACAACTTAGAACAAGTAGAGGAATCAAATGCGATGGATTTAGCCTCCCTTTTTGGAATGGCAGCACAAACTGAGAAAAAGACTTTAAAGGTTATCATTAAAGCTTCTTCAGAAGGATCACTTGAAGCTCTAAGAAAATCACTTGGAAGAATTGATGAGGAAGGATATACCGTAGAAATTATTCTTGACGGCTTGGGAGATGTTACACAAAAGGAATTAGAAATGGCTGAGGTAACAAAATCAATTATACTTGGATTTGAAGTTGGAATGGAGAAGGGTATTGAAGATCTTGCTGTTAAAAAGAGAATTCTTGTTAAAACATACGATCTTATTTATAAACTTGTTGATGAAATATCTGATGCAATCGTTGCACTATCATCCCCACAAGAACAAGAAGAAGAAATTGGAAGCGCAACTGTTAAGGCTATTTTCACTCTATCTGATGGAAAGACAGTTATTGGATGTAGAGTAGCAAGTGGAGTAGTTAAAAAAGGTTGTAAAATATATATTGTTAGAAATGATGACATTATCCTAGAAGGAAGAATTGAATCTTTAAGAAAAGAAAAGAAGACAATAACTGAAGCAGGTAATGGAACTGAATGTGGTGTAATCGTTGATAACAAAGGTGAAATAAAAGAGGGAGACACTCTTTACTGTTACAAAATAATCAAGTAATATATACCCAATATATTACTCTATCGGTTATGCCAGAAGTACAGGACATATTTCAACTTATTAACTCTGCCCAAAGTATTTTAATCCTGATTAAGGGTCAATACTCAATAAGTGATATTAAACAAATCTCTTCACTAACCAGCTTTATTAAATCAAAGGGAAAATCATTCCAAGTATATTCTGTAGATACTCAAGATTCACAAGTTAATGAAATTGCAAAGGAACTTGGAATTGATCTAACACAAGGTATAAAGCCATCTGAGTACATTGTAACCATTGATTATGCAAGTTCAGGAGTTGAGAAGGTTGTATACGATACAGATAAGGAGAATGGAAAATTAGTATTCAAGATTGTACCTTCAAAGGCAGGTTTTAGCTTTGATAATGTTCAATTTACAGAAGGAGGAGGTAAATTTGATGGAACAATCACAATTGGACTTGATAATCCTCAAGATTTACGATCATTTTACGATGAAAATGAATACCTATTTAAAGAGAATCAAGTATTCAAAATATCAAACGCTAAAATGATATCGGAAATATTAAGTACAAATATTTCAGAGATATCTCCAGAAGTAGCAAATGAGATTCTAAAAAACACAATTGAAACAGTAAATATTGTTGAGGGATCACCTGAATCAACTGATTTAAAGAATCTCCTTACATGGGCACAGTTAGGCGGAAATATATCTGAGGCTATTAAAACACGTTATTATTCAAAACCAGATAATTATCTTGAAATGCTAAAACTGTTACTTGAAAATGTAAGAACAAGTGAGGATGTTATTTATTCTTATGTCTTAAAAGCAGATGTTGAAAGATTTGGATTAAAATCTTTTACAAATATTGGAAGGCTTCCTTACAACTACCTAAAAAAATATGACATTGCATTCCTATTTATTCAAAATACTGATGAAATTATGCACTTAGTAGTACAAGTAAATGATACTCAAAAGTATAGTGCACAGACAATTGCAGGTGTATTTGGAGGGGTAGGAGATATAGGTCATGCAGTCACAATCCTTGATTCTATGAGTATTGAAGAGATAAATAAGAGATTTACTCCAATCCTAAAAGACCTATATAATATTGATTTAACAGTAAATCTTGATAGTGGTAATGTGGATAACTTACCTAAGGTATTGACAAAAGGGCGTAGAAATAGTAAAAATAAAGGCTCGAAAATAGTTAGTTAATTTTCTATTGTCAAAGCAATTATATCGTGTTAGTCTAAATAACAAATGGCATTAAATAAAGAAACAAAAGCAGATATTATTAAAAAGTTCGCAGCTCACGAGGGTGACACAGGTTCACCTGCAGTTCAGATTGCGTTACTTACACAACAAATTGGTTTGCTTACAGAACACTTGAAAACACATAAGAAGGATAATCACTCAAGAAGAGGTTTACTTCAAATGGTTGGAAGAAGACGAAGATTACTACAATATTTAGAAAGCTCTGACTCAGAGTCGTACAAAAAAGTTTCAAAAGCATTGAGTCTTTAATTGCTTTAAAACTCTACAATATACTTTCACAAACAAACACTATATACTAGGCCTTGGGCTTTGTATTTTTAATTTTAGTGAAATATATTAGTTATGTTGTTCAAAGAACAGAAGTTAGAGTTTGAGATAAACGGAGTAAAAGGGTTTTTCTCAGTAGGTAAGATAGCAAGAAAAGCACATGTTGCTGTATTTGCAGGACTAGGTGATACAAGAATCTTAGCAAGCGTTGGAGTTGGAGAATCAAATGATGATCTAGATTTTTTCCCATTAACAGTAGAGTACATTGAGAGAATGGCTGCTGCTGGAATAATTTCTGGATCACGATTTGTTAAAAGAGAAAGAAATCCAAGCGATGATGCAATCTTAAGAGGAAGAATTATTGATAGATCCCTAAGACCAATGTTTCCTACCGATTTTAGAAATGAAACTCAAGTTGTTGTTGAGGTACTTGCCTATGATGAAACAGTAGATCCAAATATATTGGCAGTAAATACTGCATCTTTAGCATTACTTCTCTCTAAAGCTCCTTTTACCACTCCAGTTAGTGCTGTAAGGGTTGGATATAAGAAGGATAGTTCAGAGATGGAACAAATCCTTAGAGTAACTGCAAAACCAGACAGAGATGATCAAAGAGAAAAAGAAAAGTTAAACCTAGTAATTGCAGGTGACGGTAAGAATGTTACCAACTTAGATGCCGATGCATACGAAGTAGCAGAAGCAGAAATTCTAAAGGCAATGAAGTTAGGACTTGAAGAAATGTCTCCATGGTTAGATGCTCAAAAGAAGTTTGTTGAAATGGTAAAACCAGTAAAAGGAGAATTTAAGTCATACGCACTTCCACATGAATTAGTTGATGAAGTTAAGCATGATTATGCAGATGCTATCAAAACAGTTTTAGATATTAGCGCAGATGAAGATCCTCAGTTTACCAATACACTTTTCAAATCATCACAAGAGACTAAAAAGATTCTTGATGAAATGGCAGTGAAGTATGAAGGTAAATATACAAAGGTTCAACAAAAAGAGGCTTTCGAGAAAGTTGCAAAGAAAGTAATGAGAGAATTCTTAGCTACCAACAAGAAGAGAATGGATGGAAGAGCATTTGAAGAAGTTAGAGAGTATGGATGTGAAGTTAGCATATTACCTAGAGTACACGGAACTGGACTCTTCTCAAGAGGATTAACACAAGTACTTTCAACAGTAACACTTGGATCCCTTAAGAAAGCAATGATTCAAGAGACAATGACAGGTGAAGATACAAGATCATTCATGCATTTCTATACTCAATATCCATTCACAATGGGTCATATGGAAAAGTATAAGTATAATCCAGGAAGAAGAGAGATTGGACACGGAGCTTTAGCTGAAAAAGCATTAATCCCAGTACTTCCTTCTGTTTCAGAATTCCCATATACAATCATTGTAAGTAGTGATGTAATGTCTGAAAACGGTTCAAGTTCACAAGCATGTTCAAGTGCTTCATCACTTGCTTTGATGGATGCAGGTGTTCCAATTAAAAAGCATGTAGCAGGTATTGCTTGT
>CAZIIC010000013.1:1870-2626 GCA_964539195.1 uncultured Candidatus Saccharibacteria bacterium | reverse complement strand
TGTGGTGTTGTTTTTGATGAAGAGAACCCAGAGCAGTATCATGTATTAACTGATATTAGAGATATTGAAGATTTCTATGGATTCATGGATTTCAAAGTTGCAGGAACAAGAGACGGTGTAACTGCAGTACAGTTTGATACAAAAGCACAAGGACTTCCAATTGAAGTATTTGAAAAAGCAATTGTTCAATCAACAGCAACTAGAATGAAGATTTTAGACGCTATGTATGACGCAATCTCAGAACCAAGAGCAACAGTTTCTCAATATGCTCCTAAGGTATCAATTGTACATATTCCAGTTGAAAAGATTGGTGAATTAATTGGTCCAGGTGGAAAGAATATTAAGGAATTAAGCGAAGATACAAATACTGAAATTAATGTAGAAGAAGATGGAACTGTAAATATATTCTCAGATGATCAAGAGGGTATGGAAAGAGCTAAGAAATATGTTGAAAGCCTTTCATTTATGCCTGAGATTGGGAAAACATATAAAGGGGAAGTTGTAGCTATCATGGATTACGGAGCATTCGTAGATATTGCTCCTAATGTTTCAGGATTAGTTCATGTGTCAGAAATGGCAGATGAGTTTGTAAAAGATGTTAGAAGTTTTGTTTCTAACGGACAAATAGTTGATGTGAAGATTATTGATATTGGTAGAGATGGAAAGATTAAGCTTTCTATGAAGGCTGCAAAGCAAAAAGAAGAGGGTAAGGAATAATCAATACCGACCAATACTTCCAAATACAGAATGGGGCAG
>CAZIIC010000013.1:0-1860 GCA_964539195.1 uncultured Candidatus Saccharibacteria bacterium | reverse complement strand
TGCCCCATTTTGGTTTATTATTGTAAGCAAAGTAATTTTAAGATATCATTAATAAAACTAATATAAAGGTAAAAATTATGGGTGGAGTTCCTAAAAATGTTTTCGAAGGTCAATATTCAGATGAGAAATCTAAAGAATTTTCTGCAAGTATTGTTCCAATTCAAGAAGAAAAACAAGTCTTCAATCAAGAAAGGTTGGCGGAAGAGATTCTAAGAGCTGATACAGAGGCTAGGCAATTGTATCTCTCTATTGTTAGTAATAAAAAGGTCCTATTAGACGAAAGTGAGGCACTCTTAAACAATATGTTATTAGATCAAAAAGAGCTTCTTGCAATTACTACAATCCCAGCCTTTAAAGACAGACCTGAAGAGCCTTTTTCAGTCATAGCTAATGTTTTTGCAACAATGTCTAAAATGATTGATTATTGCGATGATAAAGAAGAGGTTAGACAAATCTTACAAGAATTATATGAAATAGTAACCGTAAGGAGAAAAAGAAGAGAAGTCGGGGGAGCGCATATTAAAGATAGAGAAGTTAGATCAGACTATATTAAACTTCGAAATCATATGGATTTCGTTCTATACAGAAATCATGTACCTGGATTTCAAGAAGTAAAATGTAAATCTGAGCAAGAAGTTCGGGATATGTGGGCAAAAAACTAAATCTCCTAATTCTTCTTAATCATAGCAATATAGAAACCCATCATTTCAGATGAAGGAAGTATTCTATATGTATCATGTACCTCTTTTGCATATTCAGTAGTATTCCATTTAAGAATACCTCTTTTTACATGCTTCTTATAATTAGCAAACTCTTTAGATTCAAATAAAGGAACAGGAACTACTTGAGCTTTGTTATATTTCTTCAAAAGATGTGTAACTACTCCTTCATTTTCATCAGGTTCTAAGGTACAAGTTGAATACACCATAACTCCACCTTTTTTTAATGCTCTAAAAGCGGATTCAATCAAATCTTTTTGAATATGAACTAAACCTTTAGCTTTTTTCACATTCCAAAATCGTAATGACATTGGTTTTGCTAGATATATTAGACCTTCCCCAGAACATGGAGCGTCTAGAAGAATCTTGTCATACTGCTCTTGTTCAACCTTACCGTAATTGTTAGCGTCTTCATTTTTAACTTCAGTGTTTAGAACATTGAATTGAATTAATACTTCTTTAAGTTTACCAACTCTCCATGCATCCACATCGTTAGCTACGATCTGACCTTTGTTATCCATGTATGAAGCTAGTTGTGTTGTCTTGCTTCCTGGTGCTGCACACATATCAAGTACTTTCTCATTGCTGTTTGGATTTAGAAGAAGTGGGGGAATCATACTTGAAAGATTTTGAATGTAGTATAGACCTTCTTGATATTCAGGTAGTGATCCGATTTCACCTTTATCAAAATTTGTAACTATATATGTATTATCTAACCATGGCACTCTAACCATCTCAAATTTTAATTTTCTAAGTCTTTGATATATTACCTGTGGTTCCTCAATCAAAGGATTTAATCGAATCGCGGTAACTGCTCTTTCTTTAAACATATTATTTACAACTCCTGTTGGCTTTTTTAATATGCTTGCCATTCTTGCGAGAAATATATCTGTCTTAGTGTAATACTTCTTCATGAATTTCTGTTTTTGTTTGTACTGACTTCTCTTTTTCAAAGCTCTTTTAATATAAATTTAATAATTGATGTTGCAACAATAGGTGTTGTCTCTGTTCTTAATATATTACCCTTAATTCTAATAAACTTAAATCCTAATGATTTAAATATTTGAATATCTTTAAAACTCCAGCCACTTTCAGGTCCAAAGGCTATAACTATATTTTTAACTTTTCCAAGTAGGCTTTG
>CAZIIC010000012.1:12825-19747 GCA_964539195.1 uncultured Candidatus Saccharibacteria bacterium | reverse complement strand
TTTTAAAACAAGTTTGAAGTACTCAGGATCAGGTTTTACATACCCTACTTCATAACTAAAGTATGCCATATCTACATTTTCAAACATCTCTGGTATATCCTTTTTGTAATACTCTACTCTCTCTTTAAAGTTATTTGAAACAATATATACTTTAATACCTTTAAGTCTTTTCTCTTTACAGAATTTAATAACCTTTTCTTGAAGTATTTCTCCAGTAAACCACCAATTTAAGAATGTTGTTTCATCAATATCTATTCCCCACTCATCTAGATGAGGTTTAAACAAAGAATATATAGATGGTGCGTTAGGTTTTCTAACAATCTCTAATATCTCATTTAGTATTGGCCAAACAACCGTGGAATGTACTCCCCACCTTTGTTGCATTCTATCCGTTATATACTCGGACTTAAGGAAAATACCGTTTAAATCTAAAAAATATGCACTAATCATAAATTACTTCCTTGAACTTAAATACATTGAAATACCAGCAGCAATTGAGAGATTTAGAGAATCAATATCATTTGAATGAGGAATATATATTGAAGTCCCCTTCTCTTTATACTCAACAGGCAACCCACTACTCTCATTTCCAAGTACTAATGACATAGGTTTTTCAAACTTAACCTCTTCAATCTTTGTTGCTCCATCTAACATCATTAAATATTGATTATGTTTTCTATTCTCTTCTAAGTATTCTTCATATGTTTCAAAATATTTAAACCGTATTTGAAACAGAGCTCCCATTGCAGACCTAACAATTGTTGGATCAAAGATATCTGCAGCAGGTTTAATTATTGCTAAATCTTTAAATCCAAAACCAACCATTGTTCGAATAATGGTACCAATATTTCCCATATTTCTAGGTTGATCTAAAACAATATGGTCGGAATTAATATCTAAATCATCTTCGTACTTCTCAAAGATACCAATGGCATATGTATTTTCTTTTACAGCAAGATGTTCTATATGATTATCAGCAATCTCTGTTCTTACATTCTTTTGCCTACACAACTCCTTTATTTCCCTAACTCCCTCACTATCAAGTGCCCTACTATTTAACAATACTTTAGAAACTTTCTCGCTTCTATACTTTAGAAGGTCAATTGTTGGGTATGTACCCATGGCATATGAATACCAAAACTTCTTATTATATTTTCTAATTCTTGGATCTATCATAATTTTATTATATCAAAGTATTTAACTTATTCTGCATACATGCTACCACTTCCTTGACCTTAAACTTTTTCGGAATATGTACAAACGCAAATTTAGATTTTAATCTTCCCGAAACTATTTCTTGCATAATCCTATACGAAGCATAATTACAATACCCATTACCAATTGATTTTGAATATTTTAAAATTCCATCTTCTTCAAAAATCATTGATAACGGGTAAACGATATCACCTCCATTATTTCTAAACTTATTCGAGCATTCGGTTTCCATTCTAAGAAATTTTGAATCTCTTGAATATATACCAAATCCTACAATATATTCTGGCTGCCCTAATATTAATCTTTTAACATACTTTTCTATGCTATCAATCCCCCACAGATGCGCCTTATTACTTATGTTTTCAAGCGAGTATGTTGTTTTAGTACTGATATTATATTTTTGAAAACCAAAAGCCCAAATCAAAATTGTTTGAGATCATTTAAAAACATTTCAACAGCAGTTTGAGGAGTTGCCCATGATGTAACAAATCTTGTAGCGCTTGTATTCTCATCTACTTTTGACCAAACATTGAATCCGTAATCATTCTTTAACTTTTCGATTATTTCATTACTAAATATTGGAAATATCTGATTTGTTTTAGAATCAGTAAGGAAGGTATAACCTAATTCTTTAATTCCACTTGCAAGCATAAATCCCATATCGTTGGCATGCTTTGCTAAATCAAAATACAGATTATTTGAAAAGAGTTGCTCAAATTGTATTCCTAATACCTTACCTTTTGCCAACAACCCACCTTTTTGCTTAATATTGTTAATTATATTTGGTTTAAGTTTCTCATTTGTAACAACAAGCGATTCTCCTAAAAGTGCTCCGTTCTTTGTTCCACCTATATAGAACATATCTGTATTTTTAGCAATTATTTCTAGATCTAACTCTGCACCTTGAGCCATTAATGCTCCTCCTAACCTTGCGCCGTCAAGAAATAGATACAAACCCTTCTCTACACAGTATCCATAAAGTATTTCTAACTCTGTTTTCGTATATACAGTACCAAGTTCAGTAGTATTTGAGATATATACCATCTTTGGAACAGTCATATGCTCATCTTCCCACTTATCTAAAATTGAAGAAATATGTGCGACAGTTAGCTTACCGTCTGCCGTATAAACGTCTTCAACTTTATGGCCTGTTGCTTCAATTGCACCAGCTTCGTGAACATGAATATGCCCAGAAGATGCTGAAATTACTGATTCAAAAGGCCTTAAAACAGATGAGATGGCAATCAGATTAGTCTGAGTTCCGCCACTTAAAAAGTATACGTCTGAGTTAGTTTTTGTATATCCTAGAATTAATTTCTTTGCTCTTTTAGATACCTCATCGTAACCATAACCAGCATCCTGATTTAAATTTTCTTTTTGAATAGCTTCCAAAACATTAGGGTGTGCCAATTCAGAATAATCATTAAAAAAACTATATTTATGCATTAAAATACCTACTTAAAATATTAAATATCTTTTCCCAAGTATATCTTTCATATACTTTTTTGTTTCCGGACTCACCCATCATATCTCTTTTTTCTTTGTTTGAAAGAAACTCTTTAATCTTTTCAGCCAACTCTTTTGGATTATCAAATTCAACTAACATTCCATCAACTCCCTCTTTAACGATTTCATTCATAATATCAATTCTTGCAGCAATGACTGGAAGTTTTTGAATCCAAGCTTCTAAATATACAATACCAAATGATTCACTCTTTGAAGTCATTACAAATATATTTGATGCAGCTAACATATCAAATTTCTGAGGGTCTGTTGGAGTATCTAGATTAATTGTATTCCGTTTAACCAATTCACTTTGTCTTCCAAAAAAAGAATCAAATTCCATAGTTTGGTTTCCAGCTAGTCCTAACTTTACATCAACACCCTCTTTCCAAAGAATTTTCATTGCCTTAACAAGAGTTTCTGTACCTTTAACATAGTTCTTTGCTCCTACAGCACAAACCAAAGGAGTATTTCCTAGGTTATACTTTTGCCTAAACCCCTTTCCATCTCCACTTAAAACATTCTCAACATCAACACCGATACCTACTGTTTCAAACTTTTCTTTTGAGATATCTTTTCCATTCTCTCTAACAAAATCAACAATCGAATCTCTTTCTGTATCAGTTAGTGTAAAGACTTTGTCAGAATCTAAATAGAATTGAATACCAACAGGATCAAAGTATTTCTTTCTTAGAGGATCATCTTTTCCAGTACCTAGGTGTGTAAGGGAGGTCATGTATAGCTTTGCTCCAACCTTTTTAGCTATTGTTCTGGCTATATACAAAAGGGAGAAATATGGCATAGATACAACATGAACAACGTCATACTTAGGCAACTCTTTATCAAATATTTTCATCCACATATCAAAACAAGTAGGAGGAGTTCCTAAAATTCTCATTAATTGAATTGGACTGTGAGTTAAAATCCATCTAATTGATTTATTGATAAAGAGATTATTCATTAATAATGGAGTTGTCATAAATCTCTTCACATTAACCCCATCAATATTCTCATCTAATACTTCTACCTTTTTCTTTCCTGGAAACCATAATGCATCAACTTCTAAAGCATCAGTTGTCCACACGTCAACAACATTCTCTGGATTACTTGCTATCCATTTTGTAATACGGATTGAATAGTCTTCAGCACCACCATGAGCCGGCGCATATCTAGGACAAATGTGTAATATTCTCATCTTCTGATTATATACTATCTCTTTAGTTTTAGAACACTCCTACCGGTTTTTAATTCAATATCTTCACGAGCTTTTTTGGCAACATCTCCTCCTTGTTTTGCTACCTTTCTATTATTTCCCAATCCTTTCGGTTTTTTAACTTTTGAAATCTCTGTAGTTGAAGTTTCAGCAAGCATATTTAATACCAACTCCAAATTACTCATATTATCTCTAAGATTTTGTTTCTTTAAGCCTTTAGCTTGTTTTAATTCTTTAACTGTTTTACCTGTCCAAGCTTTAGTAATGTCATTTGTGAGTATTGCAAACTCATATCCTTCTTGCATACCTCTATCCTTCCACTCATCAGTTAATTCCTTTCGAACTTCAATACTTTTTAACCTTTGATTTATCCAATCTCTCGACTTCCCTTTTGCTAAATATGTTCTCAAAGCCCTATTTATCGCCAATTCTGGATCTTCCGTCTCTTCCAACCTTTCGTAACCCACTTTTGCTAACCACAGTTTAAATGGTTCTGCTTTTGGCGAAGGTATTGATTGAATTAATCTAAACAAAGTTTCTGTGTCAGCAACATCCGTTTCTCTTAGCTTCCCATCCGAGGCCATTAATTTCAACTGTCCGATTTTATCGGACACTTCACTTCCTTCCTGTTCTAGCTTACTTTTTAAGTCACCCCAATACTTACGTGGTCTTTCATTATCTGTAAGGACTTCAATAACATCAATAACCGAGAAATACCAGAGTTCTTTATCTTCATCCCAATGTCTTCGAATTTCTTTACCTTTAAAAGAGGCAATCTTTTGTAGTTGGTCCATATATTAATTGTATAAATTTAGATACTTGTTTAAAACAGTACCTTCATACAAATCCTAACCAATTATACACTCTGAAAATGAATTACTACTTACTTGCACTAATACTTTGTCCAAGTTCTGCTTTTGGAGCACATACGGTAATTCTTCCGCTTTCATTTTGAACAATGTTATACCCAGTTCCGTTTGCACTATCATTTCTTGGGTCAACTGGAAGCGCACTCATATACTTCCCATTATTACTAAACCCTTTTAGTTCGACTAAGTTAGTACAATCACTTCCGTTTGTTTTACACATTTCATATTCACTCCTGCCACATTCATTAGAAACAGGTATTCCATCAGGTAATACTCCCCCATTATCTGCAGCAAATTGAGTCAATCCATTTAATACTTTAGTTACATCTTCAGTTCTTTGTGTATTTCTTTTTTCAGTAATTTTCTTTGAAGGATTAAAATAGAAGACGAGAATACTCATTACAGCAATAATTAAGATTATTGATATTCCCATTTCTACACTATTTAAGGCAGTATATCTTTTCATTAATATCTATATTTAAGATTATATATTTTCATTATATATAGATAGAAATATAAAGGGAAGTAAATACTATAGGTTGAATACATTCCATATCCTTGATATAATCCTACTTCACCTTTGTACATAAGGACTTAGTCAAATGTATGTACGATCGTTAAAAATAGAAGCAACAGAATTTCTATTTCAAAGAAATACCTTTCAACTAGGTCGGGCATATTAGTATTTAAGAAGAATAAATACCTTAATTGAATATTTATATGCACGACCTGAACGAAAGTTGTTCAGTAACCCCAAAGCACAGGAGTAATAAAATGTCCGAAGAAAAGGCCCCCTCAATTCCAAATGCCAATGAATTTCCCGGAAGGGTAAAACGTAAAGGTAAAGTCTATGACTTTACTTGGCGAGTGAGCAAAAGAGGTGGAGAGTACGTTTACAAGTACGAAAACGGGGATACAAAATACATTTGGCTTAGCCTTGCTACAGCTAAATCAGAGGCATGTTAAAGCCTTGAAAAATGAAATAGAAGTAACTTTAGAGTTATTTCGACACTTATGTGTTACTGTTGCTTCTATTTCAACCCCTTAATAGTTATTCCTCTTCCCCTAACCTATCATTCCTAAATTCAATTTCAACATTGTTAATTATTAATGTTTTAATAAATTTAGAATTATCAATATCTAATTCTTTAGCTATTGGAAATCTATTTCTATTTTCTTTAACAAACATTTCCCATTCTGGTACATAGAAAGCAATATGTTCAATTCCATATTTTAATTTCAATACATTATCTTCTGGTTTAGGTTCAAATATTTCAATCTTAGGCATTAACATTGTCCCTAAAAGAGGTGTATCAAATTTAAATATTTGTACTCTTCTTTTTTGTAAATATGTTTCTTTAATTAGTGTTGAATATTTAGATATTGTTCTTGATATTTCATCAAACTCTTTTCCTTTTCCTGTTTGACAGCCTAAATGATCAGGAATTATTGTTCCTCTAATTTCCCAAACATTTCTCATGAAGTTCACTATTTCAAGATATGAAATATAGTATCGTTCTAAGTATTTTCTCTCGTATATTTTTGCTGTATCCATATTCTTTTAATAAAATTAATTTAATTCGTATAACCAAGCATTATCACCTTGAACTTGACCTTGCCAAAGAAGATGAACTTTAATACCCCTTTCACCAAGTCTTTTAATAATTTCAGGGAGTTTTTTTGTTGTCCAACCTCCATTAGATTTATCTCTTACATATCGTAAAACAGTGGGCTGAGATTTCAATAAATTAAGTTCTGCTTCAATCCATAAATCTGTTCCCAAATCTAATCCAGATCCGTTGATGAAAACAGCACTTCTCCACACCTGAACATTTGAGTCAGAGAGGATCTCTTTCAAATCTTTTGGAAGAACCGAGGATTCTTTTATATCTTTAGTCATATCGTGCTGAGCAACAAACTGTCCATCAGAACCTGTAAGATAAATACTAATTTTATCTCCTTCATATAATTCTTTAATTTCCTTATTATAGTCCCCTATCATTTCAAAGGATTCTTAAACATCTTTCCATGACCTGGAATTATCCAATCAGCTCTTTCAAGTACTAACTTTCTAGAATTCTTTAGTGATTCAAGGTCAGCCATATATGGATCAACGTTATTC
>CAZIIC010000012.1:11404-12815 GCA_964539195.1 uncultured Candidatus Saccharibacteria bacterium | reverse complement strand
TTCCCACCAGAATACGTCTTGGCAAATTCCTACCATTCCAAGTTCTTCTATTTCAAAGAAAAGTGATGCTTGTTCCATTGTATGTCCAGGTGTAGGAACAATCTCAATTTTAGAATCAGGTAGGAAGCCTGAATATGTAAATTCTGCATCATCTTTCCAAAGCATTGATCCATCGTAAAGATCTGCATTAGGGAAAAGTTTTAAGTTTAAGAAATGATCTGGATGATAGTGACTAAGAAATATTCTAGTTATATCTTCTAACTTAATATTTTCTTTTTCTAGAGCTTCTTTAACAAGTTTAGAGTTTGTTCCCGGATCAACTAAATACATTACAGAGTCGTCCCATACTAAACTTGTTGTGGGATGTGCGTGATATACGCCATTCTCCCCTGCTCTAGCATACCCTTCTACTAATACTTTGAATTTATACATTTATGAATTACTCATTAAGTTACTTTTTCTATTATACCAAGTCCTTTAAACTATACTAATTTGTTTAATTAAATCCTCTTTTGAAGGTAGGTATATTCTATACTTACTTGCATATATACTCATATTCTCTTTAGGGAGTGTCATTTCAACAACACTCTCTTCTTTAGAAGCGCATAACAAGATGCCTATGGTTTTATTTTCATCACTTTCTTTCACTTGCCTATCATAGTAATTTACATACATTTGTAGTTGTCCTAAATCTTGATGAGTTAGCTCCCCTATCTTTAAATCAATAATGACAAAACATTTTAATATTCTGTTGTAAAAGACTAAATCAATGTAGAAGTTCTTTTCACCTAAAACAATTCTTTGTTGTCTAGAAACAAAGGTAAATCCTTTTCCTAACTCCAGAAGAAACTCTTGCAGATTATCTATTAACTTTGTTTCTAATTCTTTCTCGGTATACGAAGTCTCTTGTTTCAATCCTAGAAACTCAAATATGTACGGGTCTTTAATTAGATCTTTAGGATTTTGGACAATCTGACCTTTTTTGCTTAATTCTAGTACCTTTTCTTTATCCCTACTTAAAGCCAATCTTTCATAAAGCATTGAGTTTATTTGCCTGTTCAATTCCCTTACAGACCAATTATTCGTATACGCCTCTATCTCGTAAAATTGTCTTGCAGGAGTATCAAGTTTTAGAAGTAATACATAGTGGGACCAACTAATATGAAAGCTCAACACAAAAGAACTTTTTGATTTCCTAATTAATTCTTCAGAGTAGTTGCCTACTTTTTTGGTGATTTGTGATTGGGCAGACACTGTCTGCCCAATTGAATATGTAAGAAAGAAAAGCCGCATATATTTTAAATTTCTTAATGAGAATCCTTTGCCATACTCTTTCTGCAATCGATTGCTTAGATTTCTTAGAATTTTTTTAGAATATTGGGCTCTAATCTTTCCTTTCTGCTCATGCTCC
>CAZIIC010000012.1:0-11394 GCA_964539195.1 uncultured Candidatus Saccharibacteria bacterium | reverse complement strand
CCACTATCAATCTCCCAATCTCAAAGTATGTATATACAATTCTCCTGTTCACTTCAGTGATTACAAACTTTCTAGAAGTATCAATTAACTCTCTAATATTTTTAAACAGATCAACATCATTCATACAAATATGATATCGAACTGTTATGAACTTAAGAAATGGTGATATTAAAAGGTAATACAAATATTTAACAACTCCGTCTTTTAGGAATACAATATTCTAAATATTTAATCATTTAATACTATGAAAGGTTTTTTAAAGTTTCTAGGTATTCTTTTAGTAATATTTCTCCTCTTAGGACTTGGAATATATCTCCTGGTTATATACCTCACTCCTAAAAGTGATTTAGGTATTAAATATTCAAAGCAAGAAGCAGAAACCTTCCTGTCAGAAAACCAAATATCTACTAAATCAACGGAATGTATAAAAGAGTGTTCTCCTAAATATTCAGGTATTGTAATAATTGAAAAAGAGATATCAAATGAAGTTGGTAGTAGTTTAATTAACAAATGGTATGAAGATTCTAGAAATGCTCCTTTTCAAAATGCACAAATGAAAGTATATGAAGATGGAACAATTGAATTTACATCTGCAATTAATGTAGAGAAACTTTCCAACCTTCTTTCAATATCAACTGATATTCCTCAAAATCAAAAGAAAATTGTTTTAGATTTTGTAAAAGCATTAGGAAATACATTTCCAATATATTCTAAAGGAAAGTTAAGTATTGAGAAGAATAATGTAGATTTAAATATTTCTTCTCTTAATGTAGGCCCTATCCCTATAGCTTCAGGACTTTTAACTGAATATAAAGGGCAAGCAGATAGTTATGTAGAAAACAGAATTAAGTATGTTAATGGTTTAGATATAGAGAAGTTAGAGTTTAAAGAAGGGAAAACTATATTTAAAGGTAGTATTCCTAAAGAGTTTGAGTATGGGAGGTAATTAGTTTCACGAAGTATTTACAATTAGCTACCTATGAGCTTCCTATTTATTAATAATCCAATACGCTCTATTCTTACCGACAGCAATCTCAGATTGTGTTAAACCAATATTATTAATATAATAACAGTTAGTGGATTAACCTTATTCTTTTAACATGAGTCTATTTGAAAAATTACAAAAAGTAACTAGTGAAGAAGATGTTAAAGACTTATATATCAAAGCTTTAGGTTTAAAAGAATACCAGAAGAACCTTATTGATATTCAAACAAAAGAGATTTGGTTTGAGGCAAAAGACAATGCAAAAGTATCAACTTATGCTATGTTCACCCAACTTTTACACTATGTTCAACAGTCTTTAAACAGAGGTGAATACATCCCCCCTTTTCTTGCTGTTATTGATACACAAAAGGCCGCATTAATGAAAACCTCAGATATTCTCCCATTACTTGAAAAGAAGGATATTAAATGGGGAAAGTCAGCTAGTCAGTACACTCAAGAAGCCGTCGATAGGGTTTCGGCTTACATTGGAGCAAGATTTGTTTCGTTTAGACTTGAAACTCATGAGAAGGAATTTATAGATACCGTTAAACAGGCCATTAAAACCGGTGAAATTATTAGAACTCAAATTACTCCCGATAACTTAAAGCAGGTATTTGATAAATGGGTAGAAATGATTGGAAAGGAAGTTCAAGGAATAACTCCAGAGGACTACTCCCTCCTCTTCTTTGCAGACATTATGCATGACGGAACAGTTTCTACTCACGCAAATCTTCCCGCAGAACTACTACATAAAAACAACGCTCCAGTTTTTCAACTAAAAGGCAGAATTTATGAATTAAATAGTAAAGAAGGATATAGAAGATTTTGGTCAATATATGATAAGCCTCCAAAAGAAGAATATCGAAACTACATGCTTGAAAGAAGGGATAGCTTAATTCCTATTGATGAAAGAAGTTTTAAAGGCGCATACTTCACCCCACTTCATGTTGTAGATAAAGCATATGACAAGCTAACTGAAACATTAGGAAAAAACTGGCAAAAAGAATATATAGTTTGGGATATGTGTTGTGGAGTTGGAAATTTAGAGGTAAAGCATAGTAATCCAAGAAAAGTATTTATGTCTACACTAGATCAAGAAGATGTAGATGTTATGAAAGCAACGAAAACATGCGTTGGAGCAGTTAAATTTCAATACGATTACCTTAATGATGATATTACGGACGATGGAAATATTGATTACTCTCTAACAAATAAAGTACCAGAAGAATTAAGAAAAGCGATTAAAGAAGGAAAGAAGATACTAGTATTAATAAATCCTCCTTATGCAGAAGCCGGTGAATTTGGAACGGGCTCAAAAAAGCTAGTATCAAAGTCAAAAGTAGCCGATATTTGTATGAATGAATATGGAAAGGCAACGAATGAGCTATTCGTACAGTTTGTAGCTAGGTTACAAAAAGAAGTTCCAAATGCCACTTTAGCTATGTTTAGTAAACTTAAATATGTAAATGCACCAAATTTTGAAAAGTTTAGAGAGAAATGGAGTGCTGAATATAAAGGAGGATTCATTGTACATAGCAAATCTTTTGAAGGACTTAAAGGAGAGTTTCCAATTGGATTCTTGGTTTGGAAAACTAATCATGATTCAAAAAAGAAATACGAGATTACAGAAATAACGACAGAGATATTGAATAAACAGGCGGTGCCAATAGGTGAAAAGGTTTTCTATAACATACCTAATAAAGAATTTTTATCTGGTTGGGTAAAAAGAGCAAGTTCAGATGCCTCACAACAAGTACCGCTAAGACATGCAGTAGTCCCATCATCAGTTACGGCTAGACCTCTATGGAATAGTGATGCTGTAGGATACCTAGTAGCAGATGCTAATGATTTGCAACAAGCAAATTCAGGAACATTAATCCTCTCTGGAGCTAACGGAGTTGGACATCGAGGAGGATGGTATATTACTCCCTCTAGCCTCATACAATCATCCATTGTATTTGCAATAAGAAGATTAATACCTCACACTTGGATAAATGACAGAGACCAATTCTTACAACCAAATCAGGAATTATCTGAAGAATTTAAAAATGATTGTCTGATTTGGATGTTGTTTAACGGAAGTAACTTAACAGCTAGTGCTAACGATTTAGTATGGAACGATAAAAAGTGGAGTATTGTTAACCACTTCATCCCCTTCTCTGAAGAAGAAGTTAATGCTAATGAGAGATTTTATTCAGATTTTATGGTTAGGTATATATCAGATAAAAAGATATCTGAAGAGGCAAAAAGAGTTATGAACGAAGGTAAAATTCTTTGGAAATCATATTTTGAACATACAGATCCTGTATCAATAAGAGAAGAATTAAAACTCAATAGACCAGATGTTGGTTGGTATCAAGTAAGGAAAGCATTACAAAAAAGAAACGAAAGTGGAGATTACCCACCTATCAGTTTCCAAAGCTTTGAAGAAGCATATAAAACACTTACAGAGAAACTAAGACCTCAAGTTTACGAATATGGATTTTTGAAGCTATAACAAGTAATTTCCTCAATTGATATTTTAGTCTGAAAATTGCTACACCAAATAGGTCATAAATCTTGACCAAATAAAAAATATTTGTTATGATTGTAATGTTAGAAAGATCATTTAAAACTTAATAAATTTGCAATATGTAAGCTTTATACTCCCCAATTTGGGGCGGGAAATAAGAATGATTTGGAATGCCATTCACTATGTATGTCAGTCATTTTGTTCATAATATTTCACAGTTCTTTTTTAAACGAATCAATCATTGAAGATAGAGGTTCAACTAACAAGAGCTTACTTGAGTGTAGAATAGTAGGCCTATTTAGACCTACTTATTTAAATTTATTAAGTGATCTTATGATTAACAATAGAGTCTGGAGGCTTCTGAAGCCACAAATGGATTCATTGATCAATCAAGAACTTCTTAGTTCTAAAGACTTAAAAGTCTTTAAATCTTCGATAAGAACTATAGAAAAAGAATCAGAGAAAGGTAACTCTAAGAAATTAGCGTTAGCAATCTCCCGAATCTGTTCTATCTTTCTGAAAAGAAGTTAGTGATTGATCCCGTTTTTTAGAATCTTTAAATTAGGGTCTTAAAAAACTGAATGAATAAGGTAAGTAAGTATAATACAATTAAAGCACTAAGAAGTTTGCTAAATCTAAGCCAAAAAGAATTGGCTAATAAATTAGAAGTAGATCAAAGTTTTATCTCTAAAATTGAATCTGGAAAGAAAAAATTGCCAGGAGATTATTTAGAGAAAATTGAAACAAAACTCAATATACCTAAAGAGTTAATAATTCTATTAGAGAGCGAAGATAAGGATTTGAAATACATTTCATCTGCAGACGCTAAGAAGCTAGCGGCTGTTTTCCTTGGTATTTTAAAATCATATGAATAAAGAGTTAAAAATCTTTCTAATCCAGCTAAAAAAAGATTGGAAACAAGAACTAACAAAGCAATATAAAATATTCCCAATTACTAAAAACGGAAAAAGAAGAATTATCGCTCAACCAATAGGAGAATTAAAAAATAAACTTAATGAGGTTTATAAAGGTATCTTCTCCAAATACATTTTTTTTAAAATAATAAGTTGTAGTAAAAAAAGAGGATTAGTTCACCATGTTAGACCGCATGTAAATAAAAAATATGTAATTACTTTGGACATATCAAACTGTTTCCCTAGCACTCGTTTTACCCTTGTTAAAGCATCATTAAAAAAAGCATATGGCTTAAGTAGCGCTGAGAGTAATTTACTTGCTTCACTTGTTACAAGAAAAAACCGTTTACCACAAGGGTCAATTACGAGCACATTTATCTGCAATTTATGTTTAGAAAATCTACTAAAAGAAGTAACTCTCAATGCAGAGCAAATTGGAGTCAGTATTACGGTATATGTTGATGATATTGCTATTTCAGGACCAGTAAATGAATCACTTAAAATTTTCAATGAAATCGTTTCAATACTTAGGGAAAATAGATATAGAACCAAAAAAATTAAAAAATATTTCAGAGAAGATATTCAATTAATTAACGGTATTGTAGTAAATAAAAAACCTCTGCCAAGTGAAGAGTTCTTACAAGAGCTTGAATCCATTTACTCTGAATTAAAAACTAATTTACCAGTTATTGATTATATGCAGTTATTAAAGCTAAAAGGAAAGGTCTCTTTTTGTAAATATATTTCAAAAGATCTAGGTCTAGAGTGGGAAAAAAGATTAAATATTTTTTCAAGTTACTTATCGTAGATATAATTCTATTCGGAGAGATAGGGATTTGAACCCTAGATGGGATTTCTCCCATGACGCTTTTCGAAAGCGTTCCATTCGACCACTCTGGCATCTCTCCAAATTATTGATATTATACTCTACTTCTTGAGTTTTATGCCCACCTCTTCCTGAAAGGTCTCTATATCTATTCCTAAATCGATTACCAAATAGTCAACTAAAGGAACACTTAATCCACCGTCTACAAATGAGACCATTAAATATGCTAATTCACCTGATTTCGTAAAGTAGGATCTCTCCTCTATCGGAGTTATGAGAGATAATTTTGCAAATTCTTTAAAGCATTTAAAAGCCTTTTCTACCTTCTTTTCCTTCGCATAACATAGTGATTCTCGTAACAAAATTTCTGATAAACGCCTTTCGTTTTGGAATTTATTCCTAATATTCGCATTCTTAAGTATTTCTCTTGCTTGCTTAAGATACATTAATGAAACTTCGGTATCGTCTAGATAGTAGTAAACTAACGATAAAGGAAGTAATGAAGTTAATAAGAAAAAGCTATTTTTACCCTCTGCACAAACACGATATCCAAGATCACAATAGTATAATGCATTATCAATATCTTTTTTCTTAAGATATATTTGTCCCATTTTTGAAAAGGTTATACCTGCAGCATCAAGTACGTCTTTTTCTCTTAAAGTTTCAATACTCTCGGTTAAAGCTTTCAATGATTTATCAAGTTTACCAACATACTCATAAGCTAATCCCAAATCTCTTTGCATTTTCGAAACCTCAACAAAATCACCTAATTCTCGAAAAATACTAATCCCTTTTGAAGCTACAATTTCTGCAGATTTTGAATCTCCTAAATGTTTGTAACATAATGATTCCCAAAAATAACTTTTACCTAAGAACCACTTATGCTGGTCAGTTAGCTTATCTTGAATTTTATGGAGCACAGTTAACGCTTCGTTGCTTTGTTGCAATGCCAACAACCTCTCCACATCCTTAAAAGACTTTAATATGTCTTTCTCTTTCATTTAGAGTTATATCTCCTCTAACTTAATATACTCTCCGAAGTTTCTCTTCTCTAACCAACTCTGATTCCTAATATCTCTATAAAGTAGCTTATCTTGAAGAAGAACAAATATAGGAGAAATATCCTTTTTATGTACAACTAAAAGAAGTCTAGCTGGAAATCTTAACTTAGTATCAATATGTAACATATACTCATCATCCTTTTTGGTAAAAAAGAATTGATCTAACATATACCACTCATACATCTTTTCCATTGTATCTATACCTCTTGAGGTAATTAGGTGCTTTACGGTAATTGGTTCTGTAGTTCCTGCTACATAAACAAAGAAAAGAAGAGCTATTAGGGATGCCATAAGGCCATAATGACCAAGAACTGCAAGATATACAACAAAGATCATAGAAAGACCTACAGTTGTCATATATGTCTTCATATCAAGAGGAAACTTAAATCTAATTGGAGCTTCCCAATCAAACAATGTTATCTTCTGAACAACCTTTTTCTCTGTTACATCATCTTTAACCAAAAGAACCTCACCTTTAACAATCTCTTTTCTATGTAGATCCTTCTGTCTCTCAACCGCAGCCTCTTTCATCTTGGCTAACTCTTCTTCTTTCTTCTTTAGATCCAGTTCTCCAGTTATATATTTAGCTAATTTTGTTAATTCCGATTGCAAACCGGATTTTCTTTCTTCCATTCTTAAAATATTCTAAAAAGATTAAATATTATCAGGATTATAACTGATATTAGGAATGCGTAAAACAGAGGAATAATATTAAAGACACTAAGGAGAAGTGAAAGTACTATACAAAATGCAATTGATATCCCCCATTTAAGTGATCGAAAGTGAGGTGGAAACTCCTTAATACCGCATGTTAGAAACTTTTCTATTAGAAAGAATATGAGTGAAATTAATGCTTCAAAAAAGAAAAACACACAGAAAAGAACAGCACTTAAATTATACCAATTAATATTTCCTGAACTTAAAGGAACAAAATACTCAAGAGAAAAGAAATATATCAAAATGATTACTGATGCTATCAAAATACCAAATTGTGTTAGTGCATATTTCATACTCTTTTAAATATAGGGTTTAGATAGTTAATAGGATATTTATACAGTTTATATATTAAGTTAATGGAAAATATATTATGAATATTCTAATTATAGAAGATTCTAAGAGTGTTGCCCACATAATCTCCTCAATACTTCAAACTAAAGGTTACATTATCAATACCCATGGTGGTTTTGATGAAAATGATCAAAATATTAAAGATGGAGTATATGAGATGTGTGTTATCAATGTTAGTACCCCATCGGTATTAAAGATAATTAGGGAGTTAAGAAATAAATTAAGAGGAGTTTATATATTAGGAATATCTACTAAATCAACATGGAAAGAGAAAGTTGAGTTCTTAAATAACGGAGGAGATGACGTATTAGACTACCCCTTCCCTATGCAAGAATTGTTTGCCCGAATATCCTCACTTCTAAGAAGACCAAAAGAAAACACAGAAGGTCTTTTACATGTAAAAGACTTTGAGATAAATACTGAGTTAAAACAAGTAACTAGAAAGGATAAAGAGATACCACTACGAAGACGAGAATTTACACTTTTTGAATATATGGCTAAGAATAAAAATAGGATAGTTAGTAGAGCTGAACTACTCGATCACGTCTGGGATTACAGGCGAGCTACGGGGTCTAATACTGTCGATGTTCATGTAAAGAGGTTAAGAGACAAACTAATGGATAGAGAGTTAATAGAGACCGTACACGGCTTTGGATATTCAATAAAAGAAAAGAAATCTAAAAAACCTAAAGCATCATAGGCATAATTAGATGTACGAAAGTATCGTCATCTTTAATTTTGAAGACTCCGGGCTTAACTGGTTCGGAGCTTTCAAATACTAATGTTTCTGCAGATATATTACTTAACATATCACCTAAGAATTTAGCAGAAAATGCCATTTTAATATCATCACCATCAACTTTAGCACCAAATACACTCTTGTTACTTCCTACATCAGATAGTGTTGCTGACATTGTTATACTATTTTCCTCACCATTAACATCAAGGATTATTTTGTTTCCTAATACACTTCTAGCAATGATGTTTGTAACCTTTAAAGAGTTAGCAAATTCATCTCTAACTATCTCAGAAGAAGTCTTAAAAACGGTTGGAATAATCTGCTTATAATCAGGATATTGACCATCAATTAATCTTGAAACAATATCAACATCATTAAATCTAAATAACACCTGATTTCTATCTTCAATAACATAAATTTCAACATCATCCTTACTATCTCCACCAGAGAATTCATCAACAACATGTGCTAATTCTTGCATAGCTTTAACAGGAACAAGAAGATTAATAGCTTCCTTAACTTCAGAAGAGAGTTTAATTACTTGTTTTGAAAGTCTTAATCCATCAGCAGATACAAAAGAAGCATTCTTTCCTTCTAATTCTATCTTAATACCAGTGAGTACTGGTTTAACATCATCACTTGCAGCTGCAAATGCAACTCTATGAATAGCAAGAAGAAGATCATCTTTTTTAATACTTAATATTGGCTTTAATCCTTCAGATGTTGGAACTTTAGGATAGTCATCTGCAGGAATAGTATTAAACTGCGCATTATTATTAACAGTACTTAGTTCTAAAACTTGATTGTTTAAAACAACATCAACTTTTTCAGAAGGAATACTATTAACAAACTCAGCAAGTTGCTTAGCTGGAACTGTAATTGAACCCTCAGATTTGGTTTCAACACCAATCCAAGTATTAATACCAATCTCAAGATCGGTAGCTGTCATTACTAACTTACCTTTTTCAACTTCAAACAGAACATTATTAAGTATTGGAAGTCCAGGTCTATTATTAACAATTCTACTCACTACATTGAGATATTTAGAAAATGTGTCTTGATTACAAGAGAATTGCATACCTAAACTATATATAAACTTAATAACTATTGTATTTAACTAGTATACATTAGATACCCTCTCTTTGAAATATTGTTTTAAGTATTTTATTAAAATTTAAGGGTTGGGTTTTGAGTAGTATATATATAATATAAATTAGTAGTAGTATTAGTAGAGGGTGTAGATATGTTTATAAACGAGCAACTTTACTTTTTAGATACTGCAATACTTCCCTATTTCTTACGGTGGATATCTCCCCCTTTCAATATCATATGAAATATTAAACTATCCTTATTCTCATAATATATCTTGAGTGTGTATAACTATTGATGATAAGTTTAGTATAACTTTTTTCTCTTTGTGGATTTAAATACTTAAAAAACATTGTTAAATAATGAACTGCTTACTACTCCGAGAAATCTTCATGTGGGTATCTTTGATAGTTACAAATAAGTATTAATTACTTATCCACACCCCTATCCACTACTGATGTAATATCTTTTTACATTTCTCAATTCTATCCTTGAATCTACTATCTTTTTCAATCATTTCAGAGATCTTTTCACATGCATGGATAACGGTAGTATGGTCCTTTCTATTTACTTCTTTTGCTACCTTTTCAAGAGGAAGTGAAAGTTCTTCTCTTAATATGAACATTATTACTTGTCGAGCAAGAGCAATATATGCAGTTCTTCCCTTCCCTTTTATCTCTTTTGGAGTTAGATCAAATACTTCACATACAGCATCAATTACCTTTGTAGGTGATATTCTTCTTCTTTTACTCTCAATATCAAATTGAAGCATTCTAGCAATATCTTCTGGTGTACTTTGATGTCCTAGTTTTGTTAATGAAACTATCTTGGTTACTGCTCCTTCCAACTCCCTTACGTTACTTTCAATATTCTTTGCAATTAATTCTAAAATCTGAGGCTCAATTGTAATGCCTTTCTCTTCACTTAGATGTTGAAGAATAGCTATTCGTGTTTCCATATCAGGTGCTTGAATATCTGCAACCATTCCTCCTTCAAATCTAGATCGAAGTCTTGATGTTAGATTCTTAATATCCTTTGGAGGTCTGTCTGAGGCTATGATTATCTGTTTGTTAGCCATATACAGAGCATTGAAGGTGTTAAAAAGCTCTTCTTGTGTAAGTTCATATGTTTCAACAAACTGAATATCATCAATAATTAGTAGGTCTATTTCTCTATACTTCTTTCTAAAAGTGTCTTTGTTTTTAGATCTAATACTTTCAATTAGTTCATTTAGGAACTGTTCTATTGATACATACATTACTTTCTTATCCGGGTATCTCTCTAAAACTTCATTTCCAATTGATTGCATTAAGTGAGTTTTTCCAACTCCTGTTGGACCATATATGAACACTGGGTTATATGCAGTTCCTAGTTCAGCTACAACGGCCTCAGCAACGGCGTGTGCTAGTTTGTTATGCGCTCCAACTACAAAGCTGTTGAAAATATACTTTGGGTTCAATTGAGACCTTCTAGAGCGTTCCTGACTATTCTCACTTTTCTGAGGCATCTGAAATATTGATACAACATTTCCACTACCCTCTTGCTCCCTACTATTCTTTTTAATTGACGACCTAACGCTAATTACAATCTCAAGATTTTGTCCGGTTGCTGAAAGCAGTGATCTTTTTATTAATCCTCTGTGATATGTTTCAAGCCACTCTCTTTTAAATCCTTGATCACATGAAATTTCTGCCATTCCATTTTCAATCTTTTCTATGTATACGCCTTTAAACCAAGAATCGAATTCTCGTTTCGAAACATATAGTCGGATATTCTCACTGGCTATCTTCCAAACATCATCTAGATTGAAAGAAACTTGAGTGTTTTCCGTTTCTAGACTAGGTTTTTGAATATCATTAATATTCATTAAAGAGTATAAATAATACTAAATTGGGGCAGTGTTTATATCAGTATTGATATACTCCTTAATACCAAATTTGTGGATAACTTGTAAAGGGGATGGGAATTAATTACTCTCCAAAGAGTTTTTTAATACCTCTAAGTTTATTAAATATTCTATTGTCTTATATGAAGCATTAAGTTTAAGAGCTCTTAAAAGATCAAGGAATGGTAGGACTAGTACACCAGTCCCTTCTAAAGTTAGAATTGCATTCTTTTTGTCTAAGAAATGTTGTTTTAAATTTATCTGTGGATACGGATCTTTAAGAATATATCTTGAGATTGCTCTGTTAATCATTTC
>CAZIIC010000011.1:16607-20576 GCA_964539195.1 uncultured Candidatus Saccharibacteria bacterium | reverse complement strand
AGAGATGTTGCATTTAAAATTGAAGCTGCAAAAGATTATGGATATCCTGCAAAAAGAATATCATCTTTTCTTAAAAGCACTGACTTAACACACATTAGTAACGAGGTTTCCTCCGTTGTTGGATGTGTTCCTGCTCAAAGTATGCGATTTTGTGCAAAACCAGAGTATTTGAAAACCTTAACTGAGGTTGGTACAGATATTGTCTCCTTAACAGGAAATCACAACAATGACTTTGGTGCAGACAATAATCTGAGAACTATTAAGCAGTATGAGAAGCTTGGAATTAAGTATTTTGGAGGAGGAAAGAATATAGAAGATGCTTCGAAGATTCTGTATGTTGAAAATAAAGAAAATAAAATTGCATTTATTGGATATAACTATTACGACACAGTCTTGGGCACTGGTGCTATTGCTGGAAAAGAAAGGGCGGGGGCAAACTCATACTCTGAAAGTAAGATGAGAAAGGATATCGCTACAGCGAAAAAGAACTCTGATATTGTAATTGTAGATTTTCAGTTTCAAGAGTGCTATTCGTATCCTCCAAGTGATGTAATATACCCAATCTGTTACAAACCATTATCTTCACCAAATCAGAGCGCACTATTTAGAAAAGCCGTAGATTTTGGAGCTGATATAGTTGTTGGAGTTCAAGCTCATCAACCACAAACTTACGAAGTATATAAGGGTAAAACAATATTTTATGGACTTGGAAATCTTTTCTTTGATCAAATAGAATGGATAGGAACAAGACAAGGACTTATACTAACTCATTATTTTAAAGAGGGTAAATATATCCAAACAAAAATATCTACAACTTTATATGATTCTGCCATGCAAACATATATTTCAAAGGATAAAGATCGTGAATTATTACTTAATCTATTAAAAGAGGCCAGAATAGATTGATAATATGAGCTTTTTGATGTAGAATACCCCCTTAAATAATAAGATATATAGAAACTAAGTAATGAGAGTAAAAGATATTTTTGCAAAGAAGAGACAACTAGGTAGTGAAAGAAATTTAATCCCATTACCTGCTCAACACGATAAACCAACAACATTTAAACTTGCAATGGGTAAGGTAGCTATTGTTGCTACAATTGTATTTTGGATACTATATATTCTTTCAATTATCTTAAGACAAATCTTTGAAGGACAAAGAACTTACGATTTCACATTAGAAGCTTTTGGATACACAACTGTTGTAACTTTCTTAATCTTTTCTGCATTAATGTATTTAATTGCAAGACAGGGAGCTAACGAAAGATTTAGTGAACATGTTCGAGTACCAAGAGCATTACTTGAGAAGTTTTTCTCAAAAAATCAAAAAGCAATCACTGTTCTTGTTCCTTCATATGATGAAGAACCAGAAGTAATTAGAAAAACTCTCTTCTCTGCTGCACTTCAAGAATATCCTGATTTAAGAGTTGTACTTTTAATTGATGATAAACCATTTCCAGAGAAAACAGAGGTATTGGAAAGATTGAATAAAACAAGAGGAATGGCAAAAGAGATTGAGGATACTCTTAGAGTGCCATATGAGAGATTTGAAAAACTTTATACAAATTTCGAAAAGAAGATTGAAAAACTCAATGCTCCTACTAAAGTAATGGTATTGGAACTTGCTAATGAATATAAATGGGCTTCAGAATTTCTAACAGACCTTGCTCAAAAAGAGAAGATTGAGGATCACGTAGATGTATTCTTTAGAGATCAAGTATTAACAGAACTTGCTAAAGATTTAATGCTAGTACATGATGCCCTCTTTATTTCTGTTAAGGAAGGTGTGCTTTTAACAAAAGAGAGAATTGCTCCTCTATATCAAAGACTGCTTTGGATCTTTAAAGCAAAACTTACAAACTTTGAAAGAAAAAGATATATTTCGCTTTCTCAAGAAGCAAACAAAGCGATGAACCTTAACTCATATATAGGGTTAATGGGTGGAATCTACCAGCAAGAAGAAACACCTGATGGAATTATTCTTACCCCTGTAAATACTCAAGAAGCTAAAAAGTTAAAGAACACTTTTGAAGTTCCTGACACAGAATTCCTTCTAACACTTGATGCTGACTCAATCCTTCTTCGTGATTATTGTATGAGATTAGTATATTTTCTTGAACAGCCAGGAAATGAAAGAGTTGCCGTTACACAAACACCATATTCATCATTTAGAGGAGCTTTAACAAGAATTGAAAGATTATCAGGAGCAACAACAGATGTTCAACATATATTACATCAAGGTTTGACAAAATATAATGCAACATTCTGGGTTGGAGCAAACGCTGTAATTAGGAAGAGAGCAATTGAGGATATTGTTGAGAAAGAATGGGTAGGGGGATTTGAAGTTAAAAGATATATTCAAGATAGAACAGTTATTGAAGACACTGAATCAAGTATTGACCTAGGAACACATAATTGGACTCTTGTTAATTACCCTGAAAGACTTAGTTATAGTGCTACACCACCAGATTTCGGATCATTAGTAATTCAAAGACGAAGATGGGCAAACGGTGGATTAATCATCATGGGTAAGTTTATAAAACAAATTGCAGAAAGAAAGAGAAGAGGTGAAGACGTATCATTGATTGAAATATTATTAAGAGTCAACTATATGGCTTCTATTACATGGGCTTCATTTGGATTAGTATTTTTGCTTGCATATCCTTTTGACGGAAACTTGCTATCTCCACTGGTATTGCTAGCTTCACTTCCATATTTTATGGCTCAAGCATCTGATCTAAAATATAACGGATATAAATATTCAGATATCTTTAATATTTACGGTTTCAATTTGATATTACTACCTGTTAACCTAGCTGGAGTTATAAAATCAATTGAACAGCTCTTAACAAGTAAGAAGATTCCATTTGCTAGAACTCCAAAGATTAAAAACAGAACTGCCGCTGGATTTACATTTGTTGTATTTCCAATATTAATTGTAGCTTTCTCAATATATATATTCTTACAAAATATTAACCTTGGAAACTGGGGAAATGCTGCATATGCGGCATTTAACGCAATAAGTGCAATATACGCAATAATCAGTTATATAGGAATAGGAAATCTAATAACTGATATATGGCTAGGAATTAGAGATTTCATTTGGGTTGATGTCAAACCAAAAAAGAATAATGTAAGTGGAGTAAACAGTGATTTTGCACTTGATTGGCAAGCTGTTTTGTATCATGGAGAAAGAGAAGGTCTTGTACCTCATCACTCATTAAAGCAATTAATTCATAAATCAAAGAAAAACAGACATGGGAAATAGTAATACACCAAAAAAAAGATTATCGATACCAAGACTACTATTAGTACTTATAGGACTTGCTGGAGTTGGACTATATGGATACTCAAGAGTAATGGAATGGAAGACAGTAGATTTAACAAGTAAGCTTGAACCATGGTTTGCATCATATGTTGATGTTACTGCAACACCATATTACGATTTCGAACAACTAGGTAATTCAAATGAGAAAAATGCAGTTCTCTCGTTTATAGTATCCTCTCCAACTGAGGCATGTACTCCAACATGGGGTGGTGCATATACTGTTGATCAAGCTAATGTAGAATTAGACCTAGATCGAAGAATAGCTAGACTCAGACAATTAGGAGGAGATATTGCAGTTTCATTTGGTGGTTTGTTAAATGATGAATTGTCCGTTAAATGCACAGACCAAAATGATTTAATAGATGCATACTCAAAAGTTATCAATCAGTACTCAGTTCAATTAATTGATTTAGATTTAGAAGGTGAAGGGTTGGTAAATAAAGAGGCGATGGAAAGAAGAGCAAAAGCACTCGCAATTCTTCAGAAAAAGATGAGGCAAGAAAATAAAAGCCTAGCAATCTGGCTTACACTTCCTGTTACTCCTCAGGGTTTAACAGTTGATGGAACTAACGCTGTTTCAACAATGCTTAAAGAAGGAGTCGATATATCAGGTGTAAATATTATGACTATGAACTATGGAC
>CAZIIC010000011.1:15058-16597 GCA_964539195.1 uncultured Candidatus Saccharibacteria bacterium | reverse complement strand
ACACACAGACAATTGGGTATTATATATATTCAATCTGGAATTAGTTTGAGTTCAAACACTATTTGGAGGAAACTTGGTGCAACACCAATGATAGGGCAAAACGATATTGCAACTGAGATTTTCACTTTAGATGATGCTAAATCACTAAATCAATTCGCATTAAATAATAATCTAATTAGATTATCTATTTGGTCTGCAAATAGAGATATACAATGTGGTGATAACTATGCAAATGTTGGAGTTGTCTCTGATTCATGTAGTGGAGTAAAACAACATAAGCTAGAATTCTCTGAAATACTAGGGAGTTCATATGAAGGTAAAATCAGTCAGAACGCATCAGTTGTAACTACGGAAGATAATATAGAAGATCCTTCAAAAGTTGTAGATGATCCTAAAAATAGTCCATACCAAATTTGGAGTAATAACGGAGTATATCTTGCTGGTACAAAGGTAGTATGGAGAAAAAATGTATATCAAGCAAAATGGTGGACACAAGGCGACCTACCAGATAATCCAGTTCTTCAATCATGGCAAACACCATGGCAGTTGATTGGGCCAGTTCTTCCAGGAGAGAAACCAATTAAACAACTCACACTACCTTCAGGAACGTATAAAGAATGGTCTGGAAGTAAAACATATAAGCAGGGTGATAGAATCTTGTTTGAAGGAGTACCATATCAAGCTAAATGGTGGACTCAAGGTGATAGTCCTGCGGCATCAACTGCAAATCCGACTAGTTCACCATGGGTAGCCCTTACCCAAAAACAGATTGAAGAAGTTATTAAAAAGCTCAAAAAGTAATTGAGAGAATAAAATCTCATGTGCTTCGATAGGAGACTTCTCAATATCATCAACTATTTAAACAGGTCTTAATAGATCTTGTGTCCTTTTAAGATTCCTATCTTTCTTATCTCTTTTCTAACAGTATCTTTTTTCTCAGGCGAGTCTATCCAGTATGAATATGGCGCTCTTGAGTTTTCAACTTCTATAAAATCTCTTAGCTCTGAAATAGTTATCTTTTGAATGGCCTCTTTAGCTTTTTCAAAATCATATAGTTCGTAACCATTTAGTAGGGTAAAACTTTTTCCTTGTGCATAATCTTCAATATATCCAACTGTTCTAGGGAAAAGGTAGTTGCTGATATAGTTATCAAACCATTTAACTCCTTGGGAAGTCTTCAAAAATTGAATACTCTTTTTATATATAACTTCATTTAGTCCAACTATTGCTTCCTTGAAATTCTTTAAATCTGTTGTAATCTCAAAACCAACTAAAGAATAATCCCAGCTATGAAATCCACTACTAAAGCTACTAAGGTTGTAAATATAACCTTTCTTTTCTCTTAAGTAGTTAAAACCAACATGCTTTATTAATGCTACTCTAAGATCATTTAATGAATCACTTCTATAGTCCTTAATCTTTGATTTATCATTTTGAAATCTAAACATAACTGTCGAGAATCCTTGAGACTGAGTATTATGAAAGAAACCTACTTTTTTCTCATCATTCAGAAATACTTCATATATTTTTCCGATAACA
>CAZIIC010000011.1:0-15048 GCA_964539195.1 uncultured Candidatus Saccharibacteria bacterium | reverse complement strand
ACCCAAACCGGAAAATTAATGGCAGTAGCCGCCGAAGTTGAAAAAATTCATGCCACCGGCCAGCCGGTTTTAGTCGGCACCACTTCAATTGAGAAAAACGAATTTTTAATTGTGAACTGAGATCTATAGAACTTAATCAGATGCTGTTCATTGATACGTTTAATTGTTTTTGCGTCTTTTCCTAGCACCGTAAAGTCTGTGTTATGTACTTTTTCATCGAAAATGAAGTGTGAAAGCTGAAGCACAGAATCATGTTCGGGTTTTAACTCATGTTGAAGTTCAGCTAATATTATTTTTCTCTCTTTTACCAAGTACTTTTTCATAAGTTCTTGGGGATATCCTATTATTTGTGAAAGTCTTTTTAGTAAATCGCCTTCTCGACTATTATGACAATAGCCATATATTCTCATATTTCTAAATCCTGTTGAGGCGTTAAGGATTAAGCGTGCTCGATCTTTAGTACCAAACTCAAAAGCATCTATCTCTTTCTGATTCTTTAGTTCATAATTTGGATTAAATACAATGTGTTCCAAAAAATGAGCTGTACCATTTGGAACTTCTAAATCTTTTTCAAAGTATGCGCCAGCATTTATAGCAAGTGAAGCAAATGTATCAAGTGATTGCTCGTTAATTGTGTGTATTACTCTAAACCCATCTTTATTTTCATAAAGAAAGTTCTCTACATTATATTTTGTATCTTTCCACTGTTTAATTAATTTCATTTATGTCATTATTAACTAATAATTCTAAGTATTATATCAAAGTATATGAGTAGGATATATAAAGAGTATGAAATAAAGGCAAAAGTTTCGGATGTTTGGGAAGCACTTGTAGACCCAAAAGTTATTGAAAAATGGAGTGGAGCACCTGCAATTATGAGTAATAAAGAAGGCCAAGAGTTCAAACTTTGGGGAAGTGATATGCATGGAACTAATACTAAAGTAATTACTAATAAAAGATTAGAACAAGATTGGTTTGGTGGTGATTGGAAGCAAGCAAGTAAAGTCGTTTTTGAGTTAGAGGATAAAGGAGACAGAACATTATTAAAACTCACTCATACAGATCTTCCAGATGATGAAGTAGATAACTTCTCGCAAGGTTGGGATGAATACTACTGTGGTGAAATAAAGGATTTATTAGAAAAGAAGTCGTTGATATAATTGAATATGAACAATATAGAATTTGAAACAAAAGTATTAAGTATAAACGTAGAAGAAATTTCAAAGAAGTTACTAAGTATTGGTGCAAAACAAATCTCCGATACACTATCAAAAAGAATGATATTTGATATTAAATCGGACGGTATTGAGTGGGTCAGGGTAAGAGAAGAGGGAGTGAAGAAGACCTTAACATATAAATACAAACCACTTAACAACTCGAAAATTGGAGTTACTCAGGAAATTGAGGTTGAAGTAAGTGATTTTGATAAAACAGTTGAATTAATAACTAAACTTCCTTTTTATTACAGAACAATGTATCAGGAGAATAGATCGATAATCTTTCGAAAGGGTAATATAGAATTTAAAATTGCTATTTGGCCATTGATTGATCCATATCTAGAAATTGAAGGAAGTAATGAAGTAGAAGTATTAAGAGCGTTAGAAGAATTAGACTTAAAAGGTAAGGATGTTGGTGATTTTGATATAGCAAAAATATATGCAGAGAAGGGTATTGATATGAATAGTTACCCTGAACTAAAGTTTTAAATCGTAAGTTATTGTGCTCTCCTTATTTTCTCTTGTTTCAAATTCTTCTTGTAGTTTGTAAAAAGATAATGATTTAAATATATCTTGATACAATTGATTAGATCCCCAAGTACTTACTGTAATTCTTTTATATCCTAAACTTCTTGCTTTATTTATATATAATCCAATTATTATCTTCTCAAAACCTCTATCTTTATACTTATCTCTTACATAGTAGAATCCTATGTTAATTGTATTAATTTCATCATTTTGAAATGTTGCAATTAATCCAATTCTTTTTCTACCTTTCATAAGGTTATATATTGCAAAATTTGGATAATCAGTAAACTTCTCTACAATTTCTTTCACTGTTAAGATAGAGTCATTTATATGTTTAACAAAGGATTTTTCAACCTCAGCTAATTCAAGTAATTTTGAAGCCTGATCTATTGTTATTTCTTCTAATCTCATACTATTTTAATATTACTTTATCACCGTTAAACTTTACACCTTCAGATATTAACATCTCCTTCTTAGATTTAATACCTTCTCGTGCAGAATACCCTACAAGTTTTCCATCACTACCTACGACTCTGTGACAAGGAATAATACTCATATCAGGGTTGTTCTTCATTGCATATCCAACAACACGACTTGCATTAGGATTACCCGCTAAAATGGCAACCTGTTTATATGTCATAACCTTACCTTTAGGTATTGTTTTAACTACATCATATATTTTATCTCTAAGAGTTAAAATATTAGGCAATTTGTTTTCTTCTTACAATTAAGATAATACAAAATATTGTAGTTATTGTTATTCCAACAATAGGGGAAAGGAGTGTAACTAAAGAGTATGTTTCAAATAGCAAAACAGTAAGAACCGTTCTTATAGTACTTAGAACGTAAGTAGAAAGTGTCTCTTCAAAAGGATTAATCCAGGATTTTCTAATAGTAGGAAGAAGTGCCACAACATTAACAATAGATATTAGAATGGAGCTAATAAGGGGTTCTTTTGCAATTACCCACATACCAAGGGAAACAAGTGAAAGAACAAGAAATAATCCATCTAACCTAGTAATATTTCTAATACCATCACCAATTCCAAATAACATAATAACGGTACAGATTACACCTGTTATTAGATATATGAAAGAAATAGGACCAGCACCATTATTAAACTGAATAGAAAAGAGAGTAATATTGAGTATTGTCCATACTAACCATGAGTATATGTGCGGTTTAGTATTACCAAATATTAAATCTTTCAAATATGGAATATACGCAACAATACCAAGCGCTATTGTTAATATTGTGAGTATATCCTTTAACATATTTAGAGTATATCACTAGAAAAGACTTAAATCATAATATATAATCAACTTAATGAATAATATTGTAATTTCAAAGCATAACAGATTTAACGTAAGCTTCTATTGGAGAAGTGGTATTTCTGGGAACTTTGTAATTATACTATAATATTTTTCAAATTAAGGTAAAAGATACACTCCCAGAAATGGGAGTTTTTTGTCTTAATTATATTTAAATTTATTTATCATTATTTTGTCCGGTTTAGGTATTAGTTTTAAAAACAAGATTAACAAAATTCATTTCACCTTCTATTGGAGAGGTGTGTTTTTTGGGAGTTATGTAATTTTGATCTAATACAAAAGTAAGAAAGATAAAAGATTACGCTCCCAGAGATGGGAGCATTTTTGTTTTTCTAAGTATTTAAGTTTTTACAATATAGATATGCCAAGGGGAGCTGTAAGTGGGGAGTTATATAGTCGGATGAGTAGAACATGGTTTAAAGGACCTCTACAGATGATTAGCAATGAGACAGAGAGAACACATACTTCAATCTTTTATCATATTCTTTCCCCAGATGAAGATAGAATGTGTGATTGTCTAGGATGTTCTGGAAGAAATCTTGCTGTATTCATGCAACATGAAATAGATCACGAAGGTCAAATATTTGTAACCTTTATGTGTGAAGAAGATGCCCCACCTAGGGTAAGGAATTTAATATATAACCGTGAATAAATATATCTGTTAATATATATAATATTAATTAAAAAAGAAAATTAAAATGGAAGAATTCAAAAAACTACTAAAAGAATATGTTGCGATACAAAGTGTATCAACAGACCCAGCACTAAAAGAGAATATGAGTGAAATGGCTAAATGGTTAGAAGACCTATTTAAAAGTAATGGGTTTGAAACCCAACTACTTGAAGGCAACGGTATTAATCCTGTTGTATATGCAAGTTACAATCAATCAGAGAAATTTAAAACTGTTCTTGTTTACGGACACTACGACGTACAACCTGCAAGTATGGAAGATGGATGGGTAAATGATCCATTCCAGCTTGATGAACGAGATGGAAGGCTTTACGCCCGTGGAGTGATGGATAATAAGGGGCAGAATCTCATTCACATCTTCTCTGTAATTTCCCTAATTAAAGAGGGAAAACTTAAATATAATGTTAAGTTTATGATTGAAGGTGATGAAGAGACAGGTGGACTTGAAGAACTTGCTGAGGTTATGGATAAAAATGTAGATTTGCTAAAGGCAGACTATGTACTTGTCTCTGATGGAGAGTTGGTAGCCGGTAAACCTGCTTTTGACGCATCATATAGGGGAGGGTGCAACCTAACAGTTACATATAAAGTAGCAAATAATAATGTACACTCTGGAATATATGGTGGAGCAGTGGCGAATGCCGGTTACGAGCTTGCAAAGCTTCTTGGGAAAATAATTGATTCAAACAATGTAGTAACAATACCTGGATGGTATGAGAATGTTGACGAAATTACAGAAGATCAATTAAAAAATAATGCACTACTTGCAAAACTTGGGCAAGAAGAATCATTAAGTAATCCGGGATTTAAGGCTTTAAGAACAGAGAACAATCAATATGATTTCTATACTCAAACAGGATTAAGACCTACATTACAAGTAACAGGAATTAAGTGTGGTTACATTGGTGATGGATATTCAAATATAGTTCCTGCAAAAGCTGAAGCAAAAATTAACTTCAGAATTGTTGCTTCACAAACAATTGAGGATATTGTTTCTAAGTTTGAGAAGTTTGTAAAAGAAAATACTCCAGAGTTTGTAGAGTATGAAATATCTGTTACTGGAAAACATGATCCTGTGAAGTTAAATACAAACGATGATATGTTTAAGGAAGTTCGAACACTTCTTGAACAGTCATACGGTAGTGAAGTATTTGCAAACTATGTCGGTGGAGCAATCCCATTTGTTGCTAAAGTTAAAGAACTTTTAGGTGTTGATACTATAGCAGTAGGTCTTTCTAATGCAGATTGTAATATGCACGGTGCAAATGAAAACTTTGAAATATCACTAATTCAAAAAGGGTTAGATTTTAGTATGAAATTCTTTGGGAAGTAGTTACAAATAGTATCTTGATTACTCACATAATCTATATGTGAGTAATCAGACTTTGGTGTGAGAAGCGAAGTAATTGTAATTTATGATATTCCTGGACTTGTGATTTAAACTAGGTGTATACTTCTCCCAGATTATGCCTATATCACAACGTAATTCGAAAATATATTATCTCTCTCAACTTTTCCACTCAATGGTATTTACCGCTCCTATATGGATTGTGTTTTATAATCTGCGTAATGTTTCCGATTTTGAGATTTCATTAATAATTACATTAGCATATTTGATGCAAATGATGTGGGAGCTACCAAGTGGCGCCTTAGCGGATTTGATCGGTAGGAGAAAAATTGTATTTATATCTTTTATTATAACAGCAATAAGTTTTCTCTCATTTTATTTTGCTGAAGGATTTGTATGGTTTCTGGTATTAAACTTACTCATTAGCATAGGTGACTCTTTTCGATCTGGTTCAGAAGAAGCTTTGATCTATGACTCATTTAGAGAGGATGGTAAAGAAGATAAGATATCTGAGGTATTTAGCAAAGGAAGTGCGATATATCAAGGAGGGTTGATCTTTGGGGCAATATTAGGAGGTGTATTATACGCTATAAACCCTATCTTTCCATCAATTTCTTATGGAATCTCACTATTAGTTGGCGCAGTATCAACATACTTTTATATTGAACCAAAAATAGATAGCGAAAAGTTTACCATTAAAAATTATTGGTTACAGATTGTAAATGGATCTAAAGAAGCATTCAATTCAGGTAAATATTCTTCATTGATATCATTATTCTATATTTTTGTAGGGGGAATTGCATGGTCAAGTACGCTTTTCTTTAACGAAAGTTTACTGGTTTCATTAGGATATTCAGATATTGTTCGAGGCATAATAGGAGGAGTGCTTAGATTAATTAATATAATATTGATTACTTTTGTTTTAGCTAAAGGTAAGTACATTTCTAAAAAAGGCACTATTCTATTATTCCCAATAATTATGACAATAGCGTATTTGCCAGGGGTATTTCTTAATGCTGGCATAGCTCCATTATTTATACAATTAGCTATGCTTGCCACAACATCAAGATTTATAATTCTTTCCCCACTTGTGAACAAAGTTTTTAGTAGTAAATATAGGGCAACAGCTTTGTCTTTCCTAAGTTTAATGATAGGTTTTGTATATATTACACTTACAGGAATTTCTGCGTTTGTGATTCCTGAATTTGGAGCTAATACAATGTACTCCATATTAGGAATTTTCACTTTGTTAACTGTAGTACCATTATCATATGTGTTAATAAAGAATTTACCTAATAAGGATATAAATTAATAAACCTTATATGTAAATATACAAAGATAAGGATTGGTATTAATTTTATTCACTTCCGTTTATGAAATTAGAAAAGAGTCCAAAAATAATATACGAAAAGCTGGAAAAGAGTAGGAAGTTGCTAATAGATCTACTAGAAGGATTTCCAGAAGAAGATTGGTTTAAAGAGTTTTCTGGAAAATGGTCAATAAACGATATTGTTACCCACCTTATCGGTTGGGATGAATTACTGCTCTCTCAGGCTAAAGATTGGCTAATTGATAAAGAACCAGATAACTACAAAATAATAGATGAAAACGAATATAATCGGAAATATATTGCAGAACACACATTTGGGAGAAAAATAGATACATTGGAGAAGTTTATCATTTCTACCGAAAATCTTCTGAAATTTTTAAAGTCATTGAGTCCTGAACAGGTACGATTTGCTTTAAAGAATGATAGCTTGGTTGATTTAGACTTGTATAATCATGACATGGAACATTATGAGCAAATAAAACGTTTGCTAAAGAAATGAGAGATAGTATTATTAGTACTGATTTTTGGTATATCAGTATCTGGGAATTTATAAAAATTATCGAGATTCTCTAATTATTTCAGAAACTCTTGTTAATTCGGTTTCATCTATATCAGCAATAAGTGGTATTACAAGTTCTTTGATACTTAACGCCCTATTGTATCTTGCTCTTTCGTCTCTTTGCGATTCTAAGAATGCCTTAATATCGTCTGGTACTCCTCTTGCAGCATTATCAGTAAGAGTATTATTAGTTAAGCAACTAAGTGAGGCAATAAATATTGCTTTTTGAACCTCAATATCTATTTCTCCTCTACTATAACTTGGATCTCCGTAATTTAAACATCGATAATAAAAGTTGTTTATACTTCCAATATTTGGATATCCATAAGGCATAGTTGCCTCCATTCCAATTTTTTTTGAAACTTCCAAAGACTCTTGGAAAGTTACTAATCCATCGTGCCCAATTTCTCGATATCCAACTACATCTAACCAGTGTCTCGAAATACCCACAGCTTCATTAATACTAAATGGAGCAAAAATAATGTTTGGATACATTGAAGGTTTAAATTGCATTTCTAGTTTTTTTAGATCATATCTAGCAAGCAATTCCCTGACTGTTGCATTAAGTTGCGATCCAAGAGCTACTAATGTTTTTTGTGTTTCAATTGGTTGTCTTTCAAATAATCCTTTCATAGTTTTTCTTTTTCTTTAATAAGTGTGTATTATACTATAGGGCCTTAGTGAAACTCAAGTCAAAGTGAGGCGATAGAAAATATTGTACTTGATATTTAAGTTTAACTTAGAAATCAAAGTTCTCTTAAAAAACTAACCAAGTAGTTTGATTTAAACTCCTCAGATTTCCTAACAAATTCAATCAAATCGCTTTTGTATGAATTGAGACTATTGTATTTATTAAATATTTCTTTAACTACCACTCTAGAAATATCTGTTCCGTTAGGATTACCCTGCCCTAAAGTAAAAAGATTACTGATTAAATAGCTAAACAATTGAATATCAATATCTTGTCTATATTCAATTGTATTAGTTCTACTTAGTAATTCGTTTAACCTATTTAGAATTTTTATATAGTCATTCCCCGAAAACTTATATTGCTTATCCAGTAAATAATCAAATACTTCGCCAATATTTTCAAATTTATTTATTAACCTAACTGCAAGTTCACGTTTAATACTGGAGTCATTCATACTCTCTAATAATCTCCTCAATGTAGGTTTGGTATCATTTATACTATAATTTGAACTATAGTAATCAAATATAAACTTTTTTGTGTTATCGCCTAACTCATAGAAACTGTCCCAATAGTCATTTTTATATTCTGAATAATTATTTGAATTAAGTATTCGTTTGAACTCTAAATCCTTTTTATTTGCTTTAGCTAACTTAGAAATATCATCTCTTAGTTTTTTTAGATGTTTTGGAACAGACCAATAAAAATAGCTATCAAAATAGGCATTGAAGTGAAGACGTTTAGAGTTATTATTTGGGAATGAGGAAGTAAATATTGAAGTTTTTAATAAGTCAATATTGAGTAATGTATTAAATAAGTTCTCATTCGACGGCAAGATTGTAATAAGTAATTTTGAGACAATTTCTTTATTATCTACTTCTACAAATATTTTTTTATTTATATCTGATGAGTTCTGTATGTATTTCAATCTACCGTCATTTGCATCGTAAGTACTTAAAGGTCTAAGTACCGGATTATTTTGTATCTCTGTATATATTTCCGGTTCATTAATTGATAGTATTTTAAGAATAATAAAATCAATTATATTTATTCTTCTGACTTTATTCGTCGCCTCAAATTCTATCAATTTCATTATTTTATTAAATTCTCTATAGTTTCTAAAATAGTAACTCGATTGATTTAATCTCTTCACTAAAAAATCAATATTTGAAACTTCTTCGTCTGAAAACTTTGCTTTTTTGCAAACTTTAATTAGTTCTGTTATCTGATCGTTAAAATTAGGTTTTGGCAACTGAATTGGTATATCAATATATTTATCCAAGTAATCAGAGTTCTCCTTTAGCTTAGATATTAAATTATTTCTATCGTAAAGCAGTAGAAAATGGATTCTTTTGCATTCTTCAAATGATCTAATAATAGATATGAGCTCTATAGTTTCCTGCCTTGTTGGTAACCTATCAATATCATCTACAATTACTAGTATACCTTTTGAAAGCTTTTCTATACTTGATTTTAACTCTTTAATTTCTGTAGTATTCGGTGTTGTTAAAAACTTTAAGAAAGTCTGGAATAAACTTGGTCGTTCTATTAGATTAGATGTTATGCTCGAGAGTTTATTTAAAGTAAAGGGCAAGTTCTCATTTGAAATTACTTCAAGAATTTTTGCTATAAGAGCGCTTACTCTTTGATCAGAGCTTAAATAAATTTCCGAGTTTAAATCTACTATATAATATCCATCTATTAGCGTCTTTCTTTTGGCTAATTTTTTTTGTGTAACTGTTTTACCCGTTCCCCATCCTCCTTCTAGTGAATAAATCGTAGAATAGTTTTCAATGTTTCTTAGTAGAACCTTTATTATGCCATCTATAAATCCCTTTTGATCGTCTGATTCAGATTTAATTGAGTGTGAAATCAACTTAACTTTCCTTGTTATAAAATTTGCCATTTTAATATAAATATACGTAACAATTATCATCATCGCCAAACTTACAGTTATTTTGGAATCATTCAAAATAATTTGTGTCGACAGTAGTAAACCTATTGAGAGTGATGTAAGCTCAACACTATTCTCGCTTATAAATTTCCCAAATTTTTCGTGTAACTCATTTCTATCAACTTCTTCATTGTATTTATTACTTTCGAAAACTTTCGAAACAGTTGGCATTAACTCAAAAATCAGTTTTACAAGCGAAATTGAAAAAAGGACTGTCCAAGGGATAGGATTCTTAAGTAAAAATCCTGTAGTCCATGCTATTGATTCTGTAAACTTTATTATGTTTGGGTAATATTTGTGGAAATTGTAGGTTATTAGTGTCAAATATAGAAGGAGTGTCGCTGAAACGGATATAAATCCTAAAAGGAAATATTTATATGCTCTTATTAATTTATCCAATTGAATAAAGATAGAAATTAATAGGGCAATTTCAAAACTCCACGACCAGGATTCGAACCTGGAACCAAACGGTTACACTTTATACAGTATTTCTACTGATGTGGACTATATCTTCTCCATAGATACTCTGTATCTTTAGGAGCAGGGGGCTCTTGGGTGTACTCACCTAGTCTCTGAACCTTCCTAATTACTTAGGCTCGGCTGCTGATTCCCATACTATTTCTAGATTAGGCTTCCAGCAATTCTCCCTGTTTTACATTCTTTATTTTCATAAAGAAGCTGCGTTTATAATGTGCACTCTGTACAAAATCCTTCAAATTTCTTTAAAGAATTTCCACAGCCGTTCGCTCTACCGTTGAGCTATCGTGGAATAACTAGAGTATTATACTTATCCAGTATTTAATATGCAAGATATAATACTATCTTTTAAACAGAATTCCGTTTAAATATTGAATCTCTTGTACTTTACTATCTTTTAAGCTCACATTTACATTTCGAACTATTAGTACATACTCTCCGGACTTAAATGTTAGAAGGTTAGCATCTTTAGTTAGTAGTGTGTCTGGGCCGTATGGAGTTGTTGATTTATCAACATTGTAATTAAGATTTGTATACAATCTTGAATCTTGAAGATTAATATCTATATCAAATTTAATACCATTGTATGTAAATTTAGTACCTTCAACTTTTACATTCTCAGAAGGATATCCTTCGATTAACATAAACTGAGTTACACCTTCAGGTATTGATGAATAGATATCTGAATCAAGTGATACTGTCTTAAATCTCATTTCTTCTAGATTACCTGATGCAGGTAGTAGTTCGGAGAAAAATACATTGTCAGTTTGTGAATATCTATTTAAAAATAGAGGACTAAATCCATAACTATCTACATTTACTTGCTTGATAATCTCATCTGAAAGCATTGGAGATACTTCTTTCAAACCGTGGAATTGGTTTAAGTATACAAGTATATCCTTCATTTGAGTCTCAGAATCTGGATCTTTCTCTTTTGTACCTTTTACAATCTTTCCATCTACCACTATGTTTTGTTTTGTGGCTATCTCACTTAATCTAGCAATCTGAGCCTTCTGACCAAAATAGAAGGAGGTAAAAGGCATATAGAAGGCAAGAACAATAATAAGAACAAACGCAGAGAGTACAACTCTAATATCTCTAACTTTTGAAACTACAAAGTATACACTGTTAAACATAAACCAAAGGATTATTGCCATAAGCATAAACCTGTTTACAGTTAGTTTATACTCATCAATACGCAACCATAATGAATATGCCCAGAAAGCTACAGTTGGAATTGAAATTGCATTGGCAATCTTTACAAAGATATTAATAAATTTGAAATCTTTATCTCCATCCTTGGTTTGCCAGAAAATATACATAACCGCATATATCATTGCTAACATTGCCACGATAATGAATGTAGCTTGGTTAGATGGCCACTCTTGCTTGAATGGGAAGCTAAACATATATGGGTACAATATTGCTGTGTAGATGACTATGAGGGGCGTTAAAATGTACTTCCCAAATATTGATAGGAACTTTGGAAGAACAATCTCACCTTTGAAGTTGAAATCATAAACATCAGAAAGGAAGTTAAGAGGAGCAAAGAGAATAAAGGTAAAGATAGGAAGTAATTCATACTGATGTTGGAACAAAGTAATACTCCAGAACTGTTCTAGTGCACCTAGAGCTATTGCTATACCAGCATAAAGTACGATTGAGTAGAGTAGGGATACTGCAAATTTATTTGCACTATACAGGGTAAAGTTCCACCATGTCTTATTATCTTTATCCTTAATAAAAGGAACAATAAGCAATATAACACCAGATAGAGCTATATACACTAATAATCTATAAATTCCTGATGTAAAAACACCTGCTAATGTATCGTAAGCTACAAAATCGTTATATAAAAAGAGTGCTCCTAGTCCTGCTGTAAGTAACATTGAGCCAAGATTTGCAAGTAAATTTTGATTTAACTTCCAATTAAATCTCTCTGTGAGAAACTGTATTAGTATTGAGTGAAATATAACAGCATATGTAGTTACTATTCCAATTACTAAGAAGTATTCCTGTTTCGGGTGTATATCAAAATAATCAAGTTCAACAACAAGTGATAATGCTACAGCTTGAATTAGAATCAGAACGGTTGCTACAGGAAACCTATTAAATAATGATACGACAGACTCTCTAATTTTATTTAGTAAACTAATTAATTTGTCTTTCATTTTTCAATCTTTTATCTTATTAAAAATATATTATCATAACCTTAGTAACACTTAAACTAGTAGAAAACTAATTCATTTGGTAATATGAATATATATTAAATTTGAAATATGTAGATATGAAAAAGATTCTTATAGCTTTAGTTCTTAGCTTTGCATTACTCTTCCCTTTAACTGTTAAAGCACAGGAGGTAGGGGATAAACCATTACTTTTTGTTAGAAAAGGTTGCTCTCACTGTGCCAAAGTTGATGCATTTTTAATTAAATATAACTTGCAGGATAAGGTAAAAAAGTTGGAGACATTAAATAACGAGGAGAACACTAAACAACTCAACTCTTGGTTTACTAAACTAAAGGTAACTGATCCAAATCAGCAGGGAGTTCCTTTTCTTGTTATTGATGATAAAACATATTTCGTTGGTGATGCACCAATAATTGAATACCTTGCAAAGCAGAATAATATAACGATTGATGCACAGGAATATCAATCATCTCCTGCGGATACACTATTCTTAGCTGTAGGTGGACTACTGCTCTTTGGAGTATTAGGATATGGTGTGTATAGTTCTTTTAAGAAAAAGAATTAATTTAATCATTCATAATTATATGAACATTCAGGTTTCCTTTTTAGGTATGGGTAGTAGTGATTCACTTAAGTCATATTTAGATGAAAAACTAACTAAGCATCAAGAATTACTCAAAACAGCTACAAGTATCAAAGCCGAATTTATTGAAAACGTAAGTAGTAAAGGGGTGAAAAATGATTTCAGATTTGAGATTAATGTTCATTTACCAAATGCACTTGTTAGAGTTGAAGAAAGAGGAGAAGATATGTACGCCCTTATTGATAAATCTACAGATGTACTAACAAGAAGAGTAAAGAGATATTTAGATAAACAATCTAATTGGGATGGTGTTACACCATGGAGTGATCTTGAAGCTCAAGAAAACTTTCAAGAAGATTCAGAAGAAGTTAAAGATGATTATATTGGATATGTTCCAAAGATATCTGTAAGAAAAAATATGGATATTATGTCTCCTATGTTTGAATCTGAAGCAATAGAGCGAATGGAATTACTAGGTGATATGCAAATTCTATTCAAGAATTCTCAAACAGGAAAAATATCTATGATATATAAAAATGAAAGAGGGCAGTACTGTTTAGTACAACCCTCCGACATCTAATACAGATTAAGTTCTGTATTATTTACTCATATTGCTTTTAATCTCGTTGTAGAGGTTCTTAACAATAGTAATTGTTGTCTTCAAGAATCCATATTCAGCCTTCTTCTCTACATTATTCTGAATTTTTGCTTTTGATTCTAAATCTGAAATCCAACCATCCTTTAAATCTCCAACCTGTTTGTTAACATAATATTGTTTAATTTCTTCTTTCTTGTCTGCAAACTTTACTTTCTCTGTACCGTAGATTACGCTTTGATACTGCTTAAAGAAATCTTCTAAATCTTTATCAGTATATGTTACCTGTTTTGATAAAGTCTTTTCTAAAAGAAGCCCAACTCTAACTTGTCCTTTCACATCTTCCTCTGTTAATCCATTTGCAGCAAGTGTTGCAAGTACTGCGTCTTTACCACCATTTTCATTATAGTACTCGTTGAGTCTGTTCTGAATCTCATCTGCTTGTACCGTTACATTCTCTTTACTTGCTCCTTGTACTACTAATTCTTCTTGAATTAAGTTCTTTACAGTAGTTAAACCGTATGTTTTTTCTAGTCTGTCATAATATTGACTCTTTGTAAGTCTAACACCGTTAACAATAGCTACACTGTATGAATTGTTTAAATATTGTACAAGTAAATCAACTAGTGCAAATGAGAATAGAAATACAACAGCAAGAATTATTCCTTTCACAACTTTATCAGAGTTATACTTCTGTACAACCTTACTTAAATCAAATTTTGGAAGTGATATCTTTGGAACTGTAAGTTTAGCTTGAGTTTTTGTTACTACTTCCTTAGTAACTTTCTTAGTAGATTTTGACATTAATATTTTTAAACAAATTATATCTTTTAATGAGAATAGCAGAAAATACGATTATGAGCAAAGTGATTGTAATCAGTGAGTAGTCACCTGTTTGTGGGAGTTCTTGGTCTACAACTTCACTTGAGTTTTGCGTGCCTGGAGTAGGGGTAGAAAATACGAAAAAATCTTCTGAGCTTACATTTGTATCTATAAAGTTACTCCTTCCTAAACTCTCTCCCGATATACCTATTACAGAGGCATTGGTACTCGGGACAATATTTCCAAACATATCCTTAAGATTATTAATATTTGGAATGTCATAGAATATCTGATCAATTATTTCCCCACTATTATTCGAAATTGAAATTGCGTCTGTTGCTCCTCCACCATTTTGCATCCCAATTTTTGGTACATATGTATTACAACTTGGTACTGCACTTTCACAAACTAAATAGTATTCATGAGAAGGTATTTGACCTGTAAATGTTGAAGATTCAGTAAAGTTAGTACCTGCTATAGATATTTTCCAACTATTCATATCAATTGTTCTGTCGGTTGGGTTATATAATTCAATCCACTCATTTGGAAAATCTGAACCTATCGGGTCAAAAAATATCTCATTTATTATTACACCGTTATTTTCTTCTCAAGCTAATATCTTTTTATCTAAAAGATTTAAAGAGAATAATATTGTTAGTAGAATAAATATTGAAAAGTAGTTCTTCATACCAATATGATATTGGATTTGAATGAACTAGTACTGAATTATTAAAT
>CAZIIC010000010.1:18365-21949 GCA_964539195.1 uncultured Candidatus Saccharibacteria bacterium | reverse complement strand
GAGAGCTTCAAGGCAATGGCTAGCTCTGATATTGGTGCCTCAAAAATAACAGCAATACTTGCAACCGAAGAACAGTTTAAAGACCAGCAATTAGACTCATTTAGAAAATTAAAAGAGGAATTTGGAGATCAATTTAAAGAAATGTTATGCATAGTTCATCCTTCAAATATCGCAGGTGAGGTTGTAGGAGTTAAAGGTGCAAACATTAACTGGGCGACAAGAGAATATGTAAAAGTATTACAAAAAAGAGGAGAAGATATTTCTAAATACCTTCTAATATCTGTAGATAGTGACTGGAGACCTCATACAAAATTCCTCTCAGCAATAGCATACAAATACTTTACAACCCCAGAACCTGAAAAGAAGTTTTACGCTTCAGCAATTCATACCTTTAGAAATAATATATGGAGAGTACCACCAATAGTTAGAATATTCTCAACAACTCTAACCATGGTACTTATGCATAACTGGATTGTTTCAAAGAAAACAGCTGAAACATTCTCAGCATACATCGCAAACTTAAAAACAATCCACGATACAGAATATTGGGCACCTGACATTCAAAATGATGATACTGCCTTCTATTGGAACGCTTTAATTAGATTCAATGGTAATTTTTCAGGAGTTGAAGTATACCTTCCAACATATAATGATGCTGTTGAAAATGAATCCCAAGTTAAGACTCACCAATCATTGTATAAACAACAGTATAGATGGGGATGGGGAATTGTAATATTCCCAATAACACTAGCAGCACTCTTTGAGAACAAGGCAATCCCTCTTTTCAAAAAAATAGAAATTCTCTACATACTCTTTGAGAATAGACTCTTCTACCTAACAGTAGTATATATGCTAACCCTAGCACTTCCTCTTCTTAACCTATTTAGCGATCAATTCTTCTACAGTTCAGCAGCATACAACCTTCCAAAAATGTTAAGTGTAGTTATGACATCACTCATGCTTCTTAATATCCCAAACATATACTTCAGAAGAAAAGTATATCCAGTTCCTAAAGATTGGAGTATAGGAAGACACCTCTGGGATTTTGTTGAAACCTTCTTGATAACAATAAATATGCTAACCTTCTCATTCCTTCCTTTTGTTCAAGCACAAACAGAAATGATGATAGGAAAAGGAGCAAAGAAGAAAGCATTGTATGTAACAGATAAAGTAAGTATTAAAAATTAGTAATATGATATACTCAAACATATGCTAAAACTGCCATTTTTAAGCACAAAAGAGAAGAATATTTTCCCACAAAGAGCTGTTGCCATTGATATTGGTACTGAGGTTGTTAAAGCAATCCTTTTTGACATGAACGAACAAGGAGTTGATGTCCTAAAAGTCTCCCGAATTACCCAACAGCAGAACGCAATGAACAAGGGAATCATTACCAACTTAAACACAGTTCTCGAAAATTGTAATTTAGCTATGCGAGAAATTACAAACGAATTAAAAGATGAAGAGAAACCAAAAAGCGTAGTAATGGGAATAGCTGGTGAATATATACAAGGAGTATCAATCATCGTTAACTACGAAAGAGAAGAAAACTTTGATAAAGAAGTAGATGAAAAAGAGCAAAAATCAATAATTAGTAGAGTAAACAGTCAGATTCAAATGACAGGAAAAGATGACCTTGCTCTAAGAACAGGTCTCACACAAGACGATATTGAAATATTACACATGACAGTAACTGGAATGGAAATTGGTGGAATGCCTGTTGACTCACTTGTTGGACTTAAAGGGAGAAGTGTAAAACTATACTTCTATGCCTCATTTGCTCCAAGAACATATATAGAAGCACTAAAAAGTATTTCAAAACAACTTAGCTTAGAGCTAATAGGGATAGTATCTCAACCATTTGCTGTTGCAAGAGCATTTGCAGGAGCCCGAGATAGAGACTTCTCAGCAATATTTATCGATATCGGTGGAGGTACAACAGATGTAGCAGTGGTTGAAAAAGGAAATGTAACAGATACGCAAATGTTTGCATTTGGAGGTCGTGTATTTACCAAAGAAATAGCAAGAGCTCAAAACATTGATTATAGACATGCAGAATCAAGAAAAGTTAAATATGCAGATGATGATTTAGAGAAAAGTATTCAAAGCCAGGTAAAAAAGGTAGTGTACCCAACTTCTCAAGTATGGATGAGAACATTAAAAGCAGCTTTTGAAATGTATAAAGAAGTAGATACATATCCATCAAAAATATACCTTTGTGGTGGTGGAGCACTTCTTCCTGAGATAAAAGAAGTATTAATGGAATTCCCATGGACTAAACTTCTTCCTTTTGCATCAGTTCCAAAGGTAACACTAATATCACCATCAAAATTAGACAGACTAAAAGATAGCTCAGGAGATTTAAATAATATATATGATGTAACACCAGCCTCTCTTGCAATATTTGCTTGGGATAAGGTAGCAAACAACAAGTAAAATGATAGAAAACACATTAGAAATAGAAAAAATAATAATCTCTCCAGAAGACGAGCTTGTAGATGTATTAAAAGAAGTCGAAAGTACGAAAGCAAATAGGATAATTCTAACATTTGCTGAAAGTTCTGATCTTCTAATTAGTCCAATAAACTTAAAGGTAATACAAGATAGTGCAGACGACCTTAAAAAGCCTTTAATTGCCTTAATAATCCAAAACCCAATTGGAGTTAGAAACGCTAAAGAAGCAGGAATGACAGTAACTGAGAGTAGTGGCTCAATAATTGATACATTCTGGGAGCAGTCAGAGCAAAACATGGAAGATAGAATTAGAACAAAGAAAGAGAGTTTAAAAAGAGGCCGAATTATTACCCCTCCAGTTGAAATTCCAAATGAAGAGGTAATCAATTCAGAGGAAGCCTATGATCCAGATTTAATCGCACAAGATATACAAGATAAAAGAAATAGAGGGGAAAAGAGTGAGTTCCAAAAGAAGATAGAAGAAGTATTAGAAAAATCAAAGTTAGAAATGGGAAAAAAGAGTAAAGTAATAGAAGATAATGGCGTACTCTTAAACCTAGACCAAGAAATTCCAGATGAAAATGCACCTTCACTTCTAGGAAAGAGTTTTAAGAATTCGCCAGTTAAAAAAGAGCCAGTTAATAATAACGTATTTACAGAAAAGAAAATGAGTAAACCAAAATTTGTATTTCCTAAATTCTCTTGGCCTAAAAAAGCAGGAAACCTAATCCTCTACATAGTATTAGGATTAATTCTTGTTCTAGGACTTGTTGGATTTGCACTCTACCAAACTCTTCCACTTGTTAAAGTAACAATATTCGTAGAGAGTAAGGGAGTAGAAGTAAATAAAACATTTGCGGGAGATATTAAAACAACAGAATTTAACCTAGAGGAAGGTAAAGTTCCAGTTAAAAAAGAAGAAATAAATAAGAGTGCAAGTAATAGTACAAAAGCAACAGGGACAGGATTTAAAGGAACTAAAGCAGAAGGAGTAGTAACATTAAAGTTCTGGGGGTTTGCGCTTAACGGAGGACAAAGTACAACTGTAAAATCAGGAACTGCCATAACATCAAACACAGGGCTTAAATTTGAAATTACAGCTGATACAACAGTAGGAGAGGGTGGAGACA
>CAZIIC010000010.1:0-18355 GCA_964539195.1 uncultured Candidatus Saccharibacteria bacterium | reverse complement strand
AGAATATAATCTAGCAGCCGGACAAGTATTTACCATTGATGGGTATACTACGACAGAAGGCGCAAAACAAATGGATGCTAGCAATTCCGCAGCCTTTGAAGGTGGATCTAAAACTCCATATGTAATATTTTCTAAAGCCGATTTAGATAAAGTAGTAAATGATCTTAAAAAGAATTTAGTAAAAGAAGCGGAATCTTCCTTAACTGAGAAGAATGATGGAACTTGGGAATTAATAAGTAAAAGTATTGTAAGTAACCTTGATGGAGATCCTGATTCAGATGTACCAGTAGGTGCTGAAGCAGATACTGTTAACGTTACAATTAAAACAAAAACGACAGCATTGTTCTACCAGAAGAGTGCAATTGATAATTCAATTGCTTCAATGCTAACAGATGCAGCAAAAGCAAAAGGCCTATTTGATGGAGCATCATCAGACGAATTAAAACTTGAAGAGAATTTGAATAAGGAAATTACAGTATCGGATATTAAGAAAGATACTATTAAGGTAACAGTAAAAGCGTCATCTAATATTCAACCTGATATAAATAAAGAGACTTTAGTAAGTCAATTGAAAGGAAAGAGTTGGGTAGATGGTAATAATATAATTAAAGCCATCAAACTAACTGATAAAGAGAATACAGTAGAGTTTACACCTACATATTTCCCAGATTGGTTAAAGCATTTCCCAAGTGCACAAGGTAGACTATTCATTAACATTCAGGAAGTTGTAAAAGAGTAGTATATATTTATTAAACCCTATTATTAATATATAATCTCCATGTTTAATGGAGAGGTGCCTGAGTGGTCGAAAGGAAATGCTTGGAAAGCGTTCGTACGGGTCAAACTGTACCGCAGGTTCGAATCCTGTCCTCTCCGCCATAATTCATATATTCCTACAAGTACCGTAAATTATCATCAAAAACCTTTACGGGGATTCAGTTATTTTCCTCTAAAAAGCAGACTCTCATAAATACTAGCCTGTGGATAAGAATAACCATTTTCAGGATATTTTTTAGTACTCTCTGGTTCTATGTTGAAACCCCCATATGGTACAATTCATATAATGATAGAATATCCTGATTCTGAAATATATAAAAAAGTCTTCCACGGTTTTCCTGCACTTTCTACGCTCAATGCATATACCACGGATAGTGCTATCAAAAAAGAACAAAGAGTAAAGTTTGAAAGTAACGAGGTTAGAAATCCCGGATTAACAACAAATATTACAATGGATTTCAAAGAGTTAAATCTATTAAATAAAGAGAGAGTATCAATTGCAAATAAAATCCAAAAAGATTACAAAGATTTATACATATACGCATTAGAAAAGCAGCAACTAACTGCTGATATGATACTTGCTTCAAGTACACGTAATTGGGAACAGTTCATTAATGTAAACAGAACTTTCTACGGAGACTACGATACTGATATTTGGAACTATTCTTTATATAGACTTGAAAAGTTATTAAAAGAAAGAAAAGGTATTTCTAAATACGAGAAATCAATTAAGTATTTAGGTGAAAACATTAATATCAAATACGATAAGAAAAAGGCTCTAGATATTGAGAGTATAATTAATAAACCTTTGAGCATAGAAACCATTACGGAGATTAAATCTATAACAAAGCGAGAAATTAATATACCAGCAGGTGAGAAGTTCAATTCAGAAGAGATGAGAAAGATCTTTTCAAACGCGTTAATCGAATATAATATTGATGAGAAATGGCAAGTTGAAATCCATCCAGATTATGAAGGATTTACAATAGACCCGAGTACAAAGAGAGTGTATATCCCAAATAACAAGGAATACTCATCAGCACGAGTTCAAAGATTGATCCCACATGAGATTGGTGTCCATGTTCAACGCAAACAAAATAACGATAGAAATGCAACCTTAAGAATTCTAAAAAGAAACTGCTTTAGCAATACCTCAGAAGAAGGGCTTGCAACATTGGTTGAAACAGTATTGAATTTAAACAAACCAGACCAATATATTAGCTTTATGTCAATTGGACTTGTCTTAGGATTGGATGGAACAAAGCGAGACTTTAGAGATTTATATGAATTACTCATAAATATATATTATTTAAAAGATGATGATTATAAAACAGATGATGCTTGGACTTCTTGTATAAAAACTTTTTTAGGAACTGATTATAATACTAAAGGAGTCTGTTATTTTAGAAGAAAAGGCTATTTACAAGATTATATCTATACAAAAAAGTATCTCCTACAAAATCCAGACTCAGTAAAAGATATCTTTAAATTTAAATATGATTATCTAAATAAGACTGTAAGCAAAGCTTTTCAGAGATATTTATAAACCATTTTGGGTTCCAAACCCATATGTACCGCTAGCGATTTTTAACTAAATTTACTTTCTCACCATTGTATGACAGATAAAAATAACCAAAGAATGTTTAAGTATTCATTTGCAAGTATATATAAACTATATATAACTAAGGTTGAAAGAAAAGGTAAAACTAAAGCAGAAGTAGACACAATAATCAGTTGGTTAACTGGATATGATATGAAAACTCTTCAAAAACAGATTGAAAATGAAGTTGATTTTGAAACATTCTTTAAACAAGCACCTCAAATTAATCCAAATGTATCCCTTATCAAAGGACTAATATGTGGATATAGAGTAGAGGAAATAGAAGATAAACTGATGCAAAAGATTAGGTTCCTAGACAAACTAATTGATGAATTAGCAAGAGGAAAATCAATGGAAAAGATTTTAAGAAAGTAGAATTAACATTTACCTACTAAATCCTAAATGTTAACATGTAGTATAAATTTATATTACTATTATGAACTATCTCCAAGTATTATTTTTCCCATTACTATTACTAATCTATTCATTTGTAATGGATAAAAACGCACAGAACTTCCAAGATATTGTTGCTGTAATTTACGGAATGTTAGGAGTAGGGGGAGCCGTAATGTCACTAATAATATATTTCCTTCTAAAGAAGTATAGAAAAGAAGATAAATGGTATATAAACATATTAATTGGTGTATTAGGTATCCTTGTAGCCTTCATATTAGTAATAATATATTCAAGATTAAGTTCTGGACTAGGAGAAACTACAAATGCAGTAGGCATGCTTCTCAAATGATTAATAGATGTTTTTTCATTAATAACTCTGAATATATATCCGGTCCAATTATATATTGGATGAGTAGAGATCAAAGAGTAGAGGATAACTGGGCTTTAATAAGGGCTTACGAGCTAGCTATCAAGCATAAAACAGTGTTAAGAGTTGTTTTCTGTAAGCTTCCTAAATATTTAAATACACCAGATAGAAACTACGCTTGGATGTTAAAAGGTTTAGAGGAGGTATCAGAAGACCTTTTTAATCTAAATATCCACTTTGATGTTATACAAGGTAATCCTGTCAAAGAAATACCTAAATATATTGAGAAATATAGGGTGGGGGGGATAATAAGTGACTTCTCACCACTTAAAAGTCCAAGAAAGTGGAAAGAAGAAATAGCAAAACAAATTAAAATACCTTTTGAAGTAGTTGATGCCCACAATATCATTCCTGTTTGGGTAACATCAGACAAACAAGAATATGGAGCATATACAATCAGACCTAAAATTCACAAACTTCTTCCTAAATATTTAACAGATTTTCCAAAAATTGAGAGATTTAAACAAAACAAAGAGGTGGCTAGGAGTGTGATACATTTGTTACCTTTAGACCTTAATCTACCAACACCCGGAGCAAAGCAAGCAAATAAAGTTTTAAAGGAGTTCATTTTAAGCATAGAAAGATACTCAGAGAGAAATAATCCAAATATATATGGACAATCAAATTTGTCGCCATATCTACATTTTGGACAAATCTCAGCGCAAAGAATAGCACTAGAAATATCTAAACTACCTCAATCTGAACAAAGAGATAGTTTTCTAGAAGAGCTTGTTGTTAGAAGAGAATTAAGTGATAACTTCTGTTACTACAACCAAAACTACGATACTTTTGATGGATTTCCACAGTGGGCAAAGAACACACTTAATGAACATAGAAATGATAGGAGAGAGTATGTGTATACATTAGATGAACTAGAACAGAGCAAAACACATGATCAATTATGGAATGCAGCTCAAACCCAAATGGTAAAATACGGAAAGATGCACGGATATGTGCGAATGTATTGGGGCAAGAAGATACTTGAATGGACCCGTAGCCCTGAAGAAGCCCTTGAATATGCAATATTTCTAAATGATAAGTATGAACTAGATGGAAGAGACCCAAACGGATATACAGGTATAGCTTGGTGTATTGGGGGAGTACATGATAGAGCGTGGACGCAAAGACATATTTTCGGCAAAATTAGGTATATGAACTATAATGGATGCAAGAGAAAATTTAATGTAGAAGAATATATAAAGAAATATGCAAATTGATACAGTACTTTTTGATTTAGACGATACACTAATTAGTACACATAAACTCTTCACAAAAGAGATTAGAAGGGCAATACGATTGATATCTAAAGAGACAGGAAATAAGTATAAAGACGTTAAAAAGTTTGTAGATGAAGAGATAATCAACTCGTATGGGAAAGCTAAAGTTAACCCAATGAAAACTTGGGCAATCACCATTTCAGAAATACAGAAAAGGTATAAACTCTCCAAAAGTATAAAAGATCAGATAACTGGTATTTTTCTTGGAATATATAAACGTAAGCCACAAAGAAAGAGGGGAGTCATAACTCTTCTAAAACGCCTTAAACGAAATGGTATAAAGATAGGACTTGTAACACATGCTTCAAAAGAGTGGACACATTTCAAGCTAGAAGTAACTAATCTCTTAAAATACTTTGAATATATAGAAATTGTAGATACAAATAGGGCTAAAACAGGAAAAGACTGGGTTAAAGGATTAAACAAGCTCAAAGCCAAAAAAGAGAGTACTATTGTAGTAGGGGACAATATTAATGGAGATATAATTTCAAGTTATAACGAAGGCTTTAGAAACTTAGTATGGATAAAAAGAGTAGGGGCATGGAAGGTCTACAGCCAAGGAGAAGTACCAAAAGGCACTAAAGTAATTCCCCATATATCAAAACTGAATTCCATATTGAAGTAGAGACGACCCCATGTTAAACTTGATGTTGAACATGGGTAACAAAGATTATACAAAAATAAATTTGAGAGACTTTAGACATAACCTTTCGCAACTGAAAGATAGTTTGTCATATGGCCAAGTTTACGAAATCACCGAGAAAGGTAAATCTCTTGCATACTTCATTCCTAGTAGCTATGAAGTTAAACTAGAAAAGAAGAAGAGTACAACAAAAGAAATATTGGAACTAATAGATCAAATCAGCCAATCAATACCAAAAGAGATTAAAGACCGCCTAGATAAAGATGGAACATATAAAAAGCTATATCACGAAGAGTTAGATAAAAAGTATGGAAAGAAATGAATCGAATATTTTTAGATGCTAACATTTTAATAGACTTAATTTCCAAAAGAGCTACCATTTCAGAAATAATCAAACTTAGTGGAGAGATTCAGAAAGGTATTGTATATACTTCTGCTCTTTCTATTCATATAGCAGTCTACATATTAAAAATTAAACCAAATACGATGCAAATGAATGCAATTCACAAACTCTCACAGAAGCTAAATATAATCCCATTATCAAACGTTCCTATTCAACTTGCCTTTGATACTGGATATAAAGATTATGAGGATATGCTTCAATACTTCAGTGCTATCGATTTTTGCGATACAATAATAACCAAAGATATAAAAGACTTTGAGAATATCCAAAAGCTATATCCTTCTAAAATTAAAATAATGAGAACAATCCAATGAAAGAAGAAGTATTAAAGTTTTTAAAAGATAAGAAATTGGTAACTGTTGCTACAATTGATGAAAACGGAGCTCCTTGGATTGCAAATCTATACTTCGGAGTCGATGATGATTTAAATATGTACTTCATGTCAAAAAGAAGTGCAAAACACTCACAACACATTGAAAAGGATAGTAAGATTGCATATACAGTTGCTTGGTATAACATAGAAAATGATGAAGATAGGATCGCAATACAAGCAACAGGAACATGCGAGCTTGTAACTGACTTAAAAGCGATGGCAACTGGCGCAAAATGTATTTTTGAAAAGTTTGCAGACTGGAATATTAATCCAAAAGAAGCATTAGAAAAGATAACAACCAGTGGAATGTATGTCATTAAACCTAAATACATCAAATTCTGGAACGACAAGCTATTAGGAAAGAAACAAGAGGAATTAACTTTTTAAAATTCCTTGTATAGTGTAATTTCGTTTTCATTGTAACCATTCTTCTTGTAAACATTGAATGCATCAATATTGTTTGCAAGAACTGAGATGAAACTACCTTTTATATTTCCCAACTCTTTAGCTTTCTTTTCACAGAGATGAATTAGTATAGATCCATAACCCATACCTCTAAATTCTTCTTTAATAAACAAGTCAGAAATATATAAATACTTGGAAGTAGGGGAGTTTAGTTCATCTGTTGAATAGTACGACCATACAAACGCCATTGGTTTTTCATCAATCAATCCAATTAATATATACTCGTTATTTTTCTTCGGTTCATACTTCTTCAACCAATTAGTTGCCAGCTTCTTTCCTTCTTCTCTTTCAGAAAAGATCTTTCTCTCAAAATCTTGAATTCCTTCAAGCATCTCAATCAATTCCTTTTCATACTTTTGCTCATATTCAACTATTTTCATAGTGATATTCCAAATGTAATAGATATGAATTTAAGAAAAGGTTGTGTAAGGATTACAAACCCAACAACGACGGAGAAGAGCGCTCCAAGAAGAACAACTCCAGACATAATATCTTTAATTAAACCAATTTCAGGATGGTGATCTGGGTATATAACATCAAGAAGTTTTTCAAAACTTGTATTTATTAGTTCTAATAGAATAACTAAGAAACAAAGTCCAATGATAACTAAGTACTCCGTCTTACTTATATCTAAAAAAGAACATAGGGTAATAACAACGATAGCTACAATTAGCTGTATTCTAGAATTTCGTTCATACAATAATCCTCTAAATATTCCATTAAATGCAATTCTAAAACTTCTTTGTAAACTTTGTTTTGATGGTTTCATCTATATTAAAGGTATAAAGTTATTTGGTAGAGGGAATTGTTTATATTCTTCCAAAAGATTCTTTCCATACAATATTCTATTTATAATCTCTGCTGATAGCTTCACATCTTCAAGGGCAGTATGAGATTTTCTCTCAATACTTAAACCGACATAATTATGCTTTAGTGTACTACTGATACCTGCATAAATTCCCTTTTCTTTTAAAGCTATCTCAATATTGTTCTTTTTAGCCCATGCATAGACTATCGAATTAATTTCCATAGCACTGTAACCAATAGGGAAGTATATCCCCATTCTTTGTGTCTGAATCTTAAACATAGCTATATCAAACCCTACATAAGCACCTGCAAAAGTTCTATCCTCGATTGGTTCCATCCATTTCATGAAATCATTAAAAAGAGTTTCTACACTTACACGATCAGAAGAGTATAAGTCTTCCTTTTGAAGTCCCATCATATCTAATGATTCTTGTAATATTTCAGCGCCTTTAAATGGCTTACACTTTCCTGAAAAAACATTACTAGGATTATTCAAATCTAATGCCGCTAACTCAACAACAGCACATGTTGCCAAAGTATTGCCAGATGTCTCCATATCTACAACTATCATGATCTTGTGTTTGGTAATATAATATTAACAATTATTATATCACTATATCAAAATGAGAGAAGAAACTTCCAAGCTTAAAGAATTAATAGAAAACTCACAAAAAATTCTACTATTAACCCATTCACATCCAGATCCAGACGCTATTTCCACCTTATCATTCACTCTAAACATATTAAGAAAGAACTTCCCACAAAAAGAGATCGTTGGGAACGTAGAGGCGGCAATTCTAGACCAGTATAAGAAGTTAATTGATGTGTCTTTGATTGGCACCAAAGAGACAAAAGAACTAATTGAAAAGTTTGAGGCTGACCTTGTCATAATCCTTGATATTGGAGACACCATAAGGCTTTCACAAAGTGATATATCTTCAGAATTTGAGAGACTGTCAAAAGAGAAAACAGTAGTAATGATTGATCACCATACAGTTATTGAAACTAATAATGTAAATCTAAAATTAAACGATCAAGATAGTTCGTGCGCAGAAATGGTTTATAAAGTTTTTGTTAAAGAGATGGAGCTAACACCTCATCAAGGATTTGCAAACGAGCTACTATTAGGAATAGTGGGGGATACGGGATCATTTGGATATTTAAAAAAAGAGGGAGACATTCGATCGACATTTGAAATTACAGCAGAGCTCCTTGAAGCTGGTGGTAGTATAGATGAAGTTAGAGGGTCATTGAATAGAGTAACTGTAAACCAACTTAAAGTTCATAAGGAGTATTTAAACAATCTACAGACAAACGAAGAATATACTTACACATATATCTCAGACGAGTTCTATAAAAACTCTAAAGAGATAACGGATATTGAGTATAGCGTTGCCAACAACATGTTCGTACAAACATACTTAAAGTCAATCGGAGAAGCTTTTTGGGGATTCACTGTAAAACCGAAAGGCGAAGGAAATTATACCATATCATTTAGATCATATATGTATTTAATTGATCTAACGGTATTTGCTTCTAAACTAAATGGGAATGGACATAAAGCCTCAGCAGGAGGAATGATCAAAGCAGAAAATGTTAATGATGCAATAAAACAGATAACTGACGTTATTGAAAAATATAAAGCAGAAGCATACGCAAATAAGTAAGCATTAGGCTCGACAAATAAGCACAATTTGATATAATGGCGGGTTTAAAACATTATGCAAACTTTTTTAATATATAGTTTAATACTAATTGCTAGCTTATACTTTTTAGTAGTAGCTGCAAAATGGATGCTTGATGGAGCAATCAATATTGCACAAAAAGCAGGACTTAGCCCACTTATCATTGGGTCAACTATTGTTGCTTTTGGAACAATACTTCCAAGTATTGCCGTTAACTTAGTTGTATTGATATTTTCACCAGAGCAAATGGAAATTGCAGTAGGTAATATGTTAGGTACAAACTATGTAAACCTAGGACTTGCATTAGGACTTCCTGCCTTTATTACTAACATCGTTACAAAATACCAAGTCTTTGAGAAAGAAATTCCCCTATACCTATCTCTTCTAGCGCTCTTCACAGTTTTTGGATTTGATATGAATATCTCTACATTTGAAGGATTTATGATACTTGTAGCATACGTAGCCGTGTCCTTCATTATCTACCAATACGCTTCAAGAGAAAGAACAGAAACAAAAGTAAAGATGTCTGAAGTAGACGCAAAGCTTGAAGTGAAATCTTCACAAGGAAAGAGTATATTCCTAATCGTATTTGGATTGATTGCACTTGTAGCTTCTGCTATTGCTTTAGTATATTCAGCACCTGTTGTTGCATCATACTTAGGAATCTCATCATATATCGTAGGTTTAACTGTAGTTGGTGTTGGTACTTCACTTCCAACAATTGTAGCTTCTATTGAAGCAGCAAAGAGAAACGATATAGACATTATCTTAGGTAATGTTTTTGGTGGAAATATAATTAACATCGGACTTGGAGCAGGACTTCCTGCAATATTTCATAATATTCCTTTAACTGGAGAAGCTGTATCAGATTTGTATTTCACAACTATTTTTAACTTCGTAATTCTCATTTGTATACTTGCCGAAATGAAACTATTAGGTGAGCATAAAACATTGAGTAAAGTATCTGGAGGGATAATTGTTGCAATGTACCTAGGCTATATTATCCTCAAGATAGTACAGGCATAAATTCCCCATCATTATGAATACCTCCTTAACTCCCCAACAACTAACCGAAGCATTTTCACGCATGGGTGAAGATATTAGAATTGTAATTTTGATGCTATTAGATACATACTTTTTAACACTAGAAGAGATTAATATCACAAGAATAATAGGGGCAGAGTTTGCAGGAATGTTTGAAATCCCTTCAGAGAATATTTTAGGTGAATATACAGCAGAATTAGTAATAATTAAGGATGAAGAAGGAAAAGAATTTGAATTCCATAATCCCTCTATATCTAAAGAAGGAAGAGTAGAAAGATTATTAACCCCTGTGGTAGGGTAACTAGGTAGTGATCAAACATCCCAATAGAGACAAGAATCACTAATATTATAGATATTTGTAATATCCCGCTGTTATTCCTAAACAATATAAACAGGAAGTATAGAAGATAGGTTAATGCTCCAAATATACCTTGTTCAGTAATAATTAACATAGGAATATTATGAACAGGTTGAAACAGTGAAATATTAGAATTTGTCCTCACATTATTATCTAAATATCTAACAAACTCTCCACTACCAACTCCTAATACCCAGTTCTCTTTTATTATTCTAAATGATTCATTCATTAAGATAATCCTCTCCTTAATACTCACAGAATTACCACCAAGTGATAGAAATCTTTCAAGAAGTATAGGAAAGAATGAAAAATACCTATCTTTTAAATACAATAGAGTTTGAATAAGTAGAAATATGCCAAGAAGAACAATATGAAGCCTAGAAAGTGTTAGCATTGTAATTATAATTGCTAACAAAGATATTAATATTAATCTCCAATCTTTAATATTAAATACTTTGAATGAAAACATAACCAATGCAAGTGCAAAACCAGCCAGAGCATTAGGATGTGGAAATGTTCCATATGCTCTTAAATATTCACCAAAAGAAAATGATACAAAACTAGAATTAATAGTTCCGGCAAGAATTGTTGATTCACCTAAAAATTGTAACCCTAAATCTCTTTTTAAAAGAAACTGAAATATTGAAATTATTACTTGTATTAGAAGTGTAGAGATGATGGTAATAAATACAGCTCGTTTATTTAATATCCCGACTTTAATATGGCTGTAGAGTAATACGAGAAGAGAGACAACTAGAAAGAGCCTAGAGCTATTAATTAATGTATTAATGTTTGGGTGGGCAATAGTATGAATAATTGTATATGTTAGAAGAGGAAGGAGTATAAATACATACTTAATAATTTCGTGGATCTTTGAATGAAGTATAGCAACAATTAGAGTTAGTATTAGGAATATATCAATTATATGTAGAGTGGGGCAGAGGTAATTTACAAAAACATTATGTTTGTAACAAGTATCTAAATCACCAAGCGTGAGTGTGATGTTAAAGGAGGTAATAAAGATTAGAAATAGTAACGAGTTAAAAACTTTATTCTCGCTTCTATGATAAATAAATAACCAAGCAATTAAAAAGAGGGTAAGTATTGATGCCCTTAATATATTCTCACTAAATAAAGTAAGTGATAAAACAAACGGTATTAACCAGAATACAAATACTATTGATTTCTTATTCTTCTGCAGAAGCTTGTTCATCTGCTTCCAATTTTACACCAATCTCTTCTTCTTTAAGAGGAGTAATTCTTACAAATCTGTCTCTTCCTTCACCAAAACTCTCAGTCTTTAAATCATCAAATTTTCCAAGAATAGAATGAACAACTCTTCGGTCTCCTGCTGACATTGGAAGAAGATCTACAGCTTCACCTAAGATTCTAGCATCATCTGCTTTTTGCAATGCAAGTCTCTCAATCTTTTCGTTTCTGGCAGCCTTATACCCACCTACATCAACAAGTACGGCAAGCTTAACCTCTTCATTTCCTGTTTCTTTTCTAACCTTTGATTTAACGATATTGGAAAGAATATATTGAAACGCCTGAAGGTGTAATCCTCTGTTTCCAATCATGTATCCTAAATCTTCACCTGAGAAAACAACGTTAACTACTAGAAAACCATCTTCACCATCTTCTGTTGAATATTCTACTGTAGCATCTAACATCATCATGTCTGAGATTGTATCGACTTCTGCTTTTACTATTTCTAAAATTCTATTCTTATCCATTACTTTTTATTAATAATTTATTTTTTAATCCAGAAGGTTTGTTTTAATGTATCAACAAACTTTTCTCTGTCTATAAATAGGTATTGGAGGATGAGCATTAAGCTCTGAATGAACCAGTAGAAGCCAAGAACGGCAGGTGTACTAAGCGTAATAAAGGCGGTTAGGAAAGGAAACATTACATTCATTGAATTCATCATTTCCATTTGCATTTGTTCAGGTGATTTTTCAGTATTTCCTTTATCATCTTTCTTTGGAGCCTGTCCTTGAATAATTTGCATAAATCTAGTTGAGAAGAATTGTGTTACACCAACAAGAATTGCTAATACTAGGTATGGTAAACCTTGTGCATTTAAGTAGTTAGCACCGTTTAAGAATGAATTATATGTCTTTGTTAAATCAAAGAAATAGAATGAAGTATTAAGAGCAGGAGTAGTATTTCCAAACACCCAATCCTTTACAAATGGATACAATCCATCAAAATTATTATTTGTAACAACATTAATAACTTGAATAATTGCATAGAGTACTAGTATTTGAGGTAGGAAAGAAGCAAAACATCCAAGTGGGTTATATCCACTCTCCTTATACAACTTTACCTGTTCTTCGGCTAACTTCTGCTGATTATTTGCATAGTCCTTTTGTAACTTCTCAAGTTTTGGTCTTAATGCTACTAACTTCTTGCTCATATCCATTTGACTCTTCATCGCTGGAGCAAGGACTAATCGTATTAATATGGCAATAGCAATAACTGCCCAACCTAAATTATCACCAAAAACATGGTATAGGGAGGTAAGAATATTTAAAAACGGATGGAATAGTAATGTATTCCAAAGATATGTAAACATATAAATGTACTCTAAGAAACAATATTTTAGCCTTTGGATTATACATAAATATTCATTGGAATACTAGATATTTCTACTCGAATAGGATAAAATTCGAGACTAAATTAAAAATAAACCAGTTTTGACAAATCAACCACGAATATTAGTTTCTGGCACTCTTAGAAAAGCCGAGCAAAACAGGGAACTATCACACAATATGCTATCAATGTACGATTACGTTACTGGAGAACCTATGGCACGTTTTTTAGAGGCATACGGTGCCACATTAGTGGCCGAGGTAAGAAGCAGAGTCGAGATTTCTGTTACCGTATCTGGATTGTCTACACATAGAATTGGAGTAACAGAAGAGATTGAAACAGCATGTACAGACAGAGGCTTAGGTTATAAGGTTGAGTTAAACGATGAGAACACAACTCAATATACGATTAGAGAAGTTATCTAACCGGCTCATATGTACCCATAGGAGTATGTACGTTACATCTCCTAAGTCTATTAATCCCAAGTATTGTACCTTTTAATACCCCATACTTTGATATTGCTTCGTATGTATACATTGAGCATGTAGGTGTAAATCTACAATATCTAACATTAGGAAATACTTTTCCTAAATATCCATGATCATACGAAAGAGTCTTTTGATATATTCGTATAAGTATTAATACTAACTTTTTAACCATTTTTGTATTGAAGTATTAATTTGTTTCTCAAACTCATTTCTAAGAGAAATATAGTCATCAGTATATTTAAAAAGAATATATTGAAAGAGAAGAGGGGAGAGATTATATTTTTTAGTCATTTCCATGGATATATTTCGCAACCTTCTTGTCATTCTATGTCTTTGTACAGAGTTACCATTCTTTTTAGAAACAACATATCCAAAAAGTGGGCCTGTATCTCCTTTTAAAGAGACAAGCATGCCAAAATCACCTCTGGCTTTAAAGCCCTTGTTATATATTTGGGGAAACTTAGAAGCAGGTAGTCTAAACTTCTTAGATAGCATAATTATCTAATAGATGTCTTAGGTTTCTTTCTTAGTAGTTTGAACTCTTCAGAAACTGTTAATGCTTTTCTTCCTTTAGCTCTTCTTCTACTTAAAACCTTTTTACCAGTCTTTGATGAACTTCTTGCTAGAAATCCTAGTACTGAGATTCTTCTTCTTTTCTTTGGTTGGTATGTTCTTACCATTATTATTTATATCAAATTCAAAACAGGGAATTATATATTATTGTGTTATTTATGTAAACCTAATTGATTAAAGACGTTTTTGCTCGATATTTGATTGTTAACTATTTTCTTTTGACCAGTATATCTAGGTAACATAATCTTAAACGTTGATCCCTTCCCGACAGTACTATTTACATTCACACTTCCACCCAGCAATTTTATCAATCCAAATGTTACATAAAGGCCTAGTCCTGTTCCACCTGGTCTTACAATATGTGTTGTATTTGTTTTGTCATTTACGTATTGTTGAACTCTATAGAACTTCGTACCTAACATTTTCAAAGCATGTGAAGGGATTCCAACTCCAGTATCGGAAACAACAAAGTTTATATAGTCATCTTCCTTTGATACTTTAATAGTTACCGAACCTTTCTCGGTATATTTTATTGCATTTCCTAGAATATTTTCGATAATCTCAGGAAGTCTACTTTTATCTCCAAAAACATTAGCAACATCAACATCATATTCCTTAATAATCTTTAATGATTTCTCTTTTATCTTTTCAAGATTTGCGAGAATAGAATCTTCAATAAAAGGTAGAATATCAACTTTTTCGTACTGAAGCTGCATTCTTCCAGCATCAATCTTTGTAGAGGAAAGCATAGTTTCGAGAAGCCTAACTTCACGTTTCAAAGCACTATCCATTCTTTCAATATAATTATTTAAGTCTTTTTTAGAAACATTTCCTTCGTTAGTTTCTTTTAACTTAACCAACCCTAAGGTTGTTTTAATAATTGTGAGAGGGGTTCTGAGCTCATGCCCTATGATATCCATCATATCTCTTTCTCTGTCTCTTACTTGTTTTAGGGCTACGTTCTTTTCTTTTAGATTCTCTGTCGCTCTATCAATTTTAGACTGGAGAGTGCTGTTGAAATCTTTTAGGTCGTTAAATAAAAGAGATCTTGTAACAGAAAGAGATAAATTAGAAACAATCTTTAGAAGTTTTGTAAGCTCTTCCTGTGAGAATTGTGTACCGTCTTCTCTATATCCTAAAGTTAATAATCCTATTGTTTTATTTCCATCAAGAATTCTTACAATGATTTCAACACCTAAGTTCTTTAACCTTGAATGAAAATTATTATTTATCTTTGACTTGCGTTTCTTTTCAAAATCATCAGAAAACATATAAATATCAGTGAAACGACTAAAGTTTCTTCTAATAGTTTTGAATAGACCAAAAGCATCATCTTTTTTTAGGAATTTAGATGAAGAGTAGAAGTATGAATCAGTATCTAGATCATCGGAAAATACAAAAAGGGCTATTTTCTCAGATTGCAGGACATTTTTTAATACTTGAGAGGTTGCTTGAAAAATATCTTCAATTACAACTAGTCGTGACGTTTGTAACGAATAGTTATTTATTTCAATTTCATCTGCCTCGTCTCTAATCTTTAGATATTTATTTATATACTTTAGAGAGAATGGTTTATATAACTGATAAAGAGATATCATAATTACAAACAAAGGAAGCAGCAGAATTAAATCTCCAAGTGTGAAAGGCTCTAGAAATACACGAACTAGTAAATAGAAAAGAATGAAGATTATTAAGAATACGATTCCATCAACTACAAATCCTATTAGTTTGCTTAGAATATGTTTAATACCAAATAGTTTTTGGTTTGCTATCGAATAGTAAATCGAGAATGCCCACAAAAACATCCAAATAGGAGCAAGAGAAGAGGTAGAGTTAATACCTAATGAAGGAATCACAACATTTGAGATAATGAGTAGAACAAAAACCAAACCTGTAGAAACTAATAATGTTAAAGCTCGCTGCTTATCAAAACCAACAAAATTGACTGTGGCCTTATATAGTTTATATAAGACAGGGAAAATTGGGTAAACCATGAGCACAATAAAACTCCAATAAAACAGGTCATTAACTACTAGGCTTGGATAAGGAACACCATCATATAATTTAATAACAATTGTTTCTATAAATAACGGCGTCATTGCATATAAAGAAAGCGTAATAGGAAGCCATATTTCTTTAAACTTAGAACTTCTTTTTCTAGTATCTAAAATACTTACTATTACTCGATCAATACTCAGAACCATAATCGGAGCCAAAACGAATACACCTCGGTTGCTCAGTAGATTTATTGAATACCCAAAATCTATATTTGAGACATATAAAGCGGAAAGAAAAAGAGAAACAGAGATAGAGAAGAGAACAAAACACTCTTTTTGATATTTATTCGCTCTACTCAAAACTATCATTACTGAAAGGAAGAGTAAGGAGGTAACTCCAAGAATTGTAAAGATTAAAAGTGTATCAACTATCATTATATGCAGAATAATCTACATAAATAATGATGTCAATTTTAATTCTCCTCTGGCGCTTGAATATAAGCAGGAATTTCTACAGTATCACCTTGCATTACCCCATGGACCAAGATACGACTTCCATCTTTCATCATTAAGACCATATATCTTGAATGTTCAAGGGGATATAATTTAATAGAGTCTTTTAACACTGAAATCCTATCAATGATAACATCCTTCACATTCTTATTATTAAGATTTTTAAATATTTTTCTATCCAGCTTTTCAGAAATATAATGGACAAGTGCTGTGTTAGATATCATTTTTATTTGATTAAGAAAATGAGGGGATATTGAGAAAGCGACTTTAATATCATGATTTCTATTTGTTAGATCGTGGTATATTTGTAGTAATCCTCCAGCGATAATAGAGGCAACAACCCCATTAAATTCTTTTGAGTTTGCTAATTGGCCAATTTCAAATTGGGGAGAGTTTGGAACCTTTAATGGATCACCCACTAATAATGTATGAACAGGTAGTTGACCGGTTTTAACAATTATTTGGTCAGCATCTAAAAGAAAATCTCCGTTTTCTTGCTCATGGAGATATTGAGCTCCATCTTCTGCAAGTCCTTTCTCCGTTATAAAAGAGTTAAGTTCTTCATCATTTTGGAACTTGTAGATTATTGGAGAGCCTCCAAATTCAGTATCCACATTAGTTTCAACAAAGTCATCAATAATATATTTTCTATCAACTTTAAGTCCTTTTCCTCCAGCCTCGTATTCATAATCACCATAAGCACCTGTTTTAATATCACTTGTAGCAACACATTTTGGTTCACCGTTTTCATCTAGAGTAAAGATTCCAACACCAATGGCGGTAGGATTTGAGTTCTTAATAATTGGCTCAAAACCAGCTTCATCGTATTCATCTCTCATATTACCTTCGTGCGCTTGACTGTAAGTCCCAACTAAAGTTGCCATTCTTAACTTTTCCGGGTAGCAATCATTTAGTTCAGAGGTAATCGAATTTCTTATCTGTTTTGGAAATGACACCATCCAATATGGAGTAGCAGAGTTAGTTTGAAGCAATAATGGTTCACTTCTAAGTAGATATGATTTGAATCCAGCTGAATCTTCCAAACTAGAATTTCCTGAGCAATAGGGGATAAACGAGTCATAAAGATTAACGCCACTCACATGAGTTTCTCCAAAAGTAGGCCAAAACCCATGATCAAGTATCCTTCTAACTTCTTCAATAGTTTGTCGTGAACTTACTACCATATTAAATTATAACCGAAAAAATGATAAAATACTATAAGACATGGATATTAAACAAAGTATTGTAGAAAAAGGAGAGAAAATTAAGAACAACCTAGAACAAAGGTTTGCTTTTGCCGCACAGACTTTGAGGGAACCAGAAAGTTTATTTAGAGAAATTAACGAAAGAGAGAATGAAATTTCGGAATATTATGACACTGAAAGACACACGTTGCCAGATGATGAGGTAGAGAATAGGGATTGGGCGATAAGTAAGTACTACAAAGCGAAAGATAAAATCCAAAAACTCGCTCAAGAGGATAGAGAATTCATAGAGAAGGAGCTTAGGGCACTTCACGAAGAAACTGGAACATTATCAACTACAAATAACAGTATTAGAACGATATTGGGAATAGTGTATTGGAGCACTAATATGACCGTTTCAAATGCTGTGGAATTTGGATCAACCGCATATTTATGGGCGAAATCACTTGAAATTGACGATCCTGATACAAGATCATTTGCACTAGGAGCAATGGCTTTATATACATTCTATTCAAGCCAATGGTTTGTACCTACCGTAGCAGGAGTAACAAGGTTACTAGTGCACACTATACCGGAAGAAATGATTAAAAGACCAAGCATCTATCGCCGATAAAGCAATAATATACGCCTTATAAGACGAATAATAATATTATCATAAATCGACTTATAAGACGTATAAACTGGTTTTTGTGGCATTTCACGCCAGTTGAGACGAATTACTGGCTA
>CAZIIC010000009.1:0-22208 GCA_964539195.1 uncultured Candidatus Saccharibacteria bacterium | reverse complement strand
GTTATTTCCTCGGGTATTACTGGTTATATAGTCAAAGATTTTAATATAGTCCCCCACTCGCTCACTTGTTGAAGTGTGAACTTTGCAAAAATCTATTGGAGAAAGAGTACCCTCCTCAAACTTTTTGAAAATCTTTTCAAATCTAGGACGTGATTTATAGTATGCTCCCCAAATTTGGTGCAATTTTGACCGAGCGACATCAACATTATCGGCTAGTTTTATAACTACATTTCCAATAGTATCTGGGCTTAATGATTTATATTTTTTAGAAGTTACTAACTGTTCAATTATCCTTGTCTTATCCATATAATTTCATTATCTCATTTATTGTTTAAAAGCACAAAAAATAGTATAATTACGAGTAAATTTAAACTGCTTATTTCAATTTAGATAATTCACAACTATGGATTTTACCAACTGGTTATTATCATTATCAATTCCAAAAGAGGTTCTAGAGATATTAATAATCATCCCTTTACTTGCGACTATGATTAGTATTGGTCGATATGTTATAGGCCTTAAGACTTTAGGAATATATGCTCCGATCATTTTAGCAATTGGATTCAAACTTACCGGACTCAGGTACGGTTTAGTACTCACCTTTCTAGTAGTAATTGCTTCACTAATTGGCTACAGACTACTAAGTAAATTTAGAATGCATTACATTACAAGAGTAGCTGCCAACTATGCCCTTCTCTCTATCCTATTAATCTCAGGAATAATTACCTTTGATAATATTCCACTACTTAACCTAGGTAACTTTGACCAAATCAATCCAATTGGAGTTGTATTAATAGCAACACTCTCGGATTTTTTCATCAAAATGTATGTAAAGAAGAATCTCTCTGCTTCCTTTAGAGCCCTTCTTGAAACAGTATTAGTCTCATCAATTGGATGGTACTTAATTACGTCACCTAGACTGATTGAAGCCCTATTCAAGAACCTATGGATGTTACCTATCCTTGTTGGTGTCAACCTATTCTTAGGACAATATAGAGGATTTAGAATTAAAGAAATATTTAGATTTAGAAGTATTCCAAATGAATTGGATAATAAACCTGTTCAAAAGTAACAGCGGTATTCTTGGTATCAATAGAAGAAATCAAGAGTATGTTCGTATGTATAACCCTACAGCCTCAAGGGTAATTGCTGACAACAAAATTCTAACAAAAAGAGTTTTAGGCAAGATTGGGATTCAAACTCCAAAAGCATATAAGGTTATAAGAACAAAAAGACAGTTATCACTCCTTGATTGGCAGTCACTTCCTAAAAGTTTTGTTCTTAAACCAAATCAAGGTACAGGTGGAAACGGTATCCTTGTATTTGTAGGCAAGAAGAAGAATAGTCTGGAATGGATAAGGGCAAATGGATCTTCTATGGACCAAAAAGAACTAGAACTACACATAGAAAAGATTTTGGACGGAAGTTTTTCAATGGGAAATAGACAAGATATAGCCATTGTCGAAGAAAGAATTAGAATTGATAAAGTTTTAAAACCATATACATATAAAGGAGTACCAGATGTGAGAGTAATTGTATTTAACAAGGTGCCAGTAATGGCAATGTTAAGACTTCCAACTAAAAGATCAAACGGTACAGCTAACCTTCATTCAGGAGCAATTTGTAGTGGTATTGATATAGCCTCTGGACTTACAACGACATCAATGTATCTTGCTAAAAAACCTTTCATTGAAGATACCTATACTCAAACTGACATGACACTTGATTTGGATAAAAATATGCCATTAAGTGGTATCAGTATTCCATATTGGGACGAGATATTAAAAATCGCAATTAAAGCTCAAGAGATCTCAGAACTTGGATATTTAGGCGTTGATATTGCAATAGATAGAGATCAAGGCCCTATGGTGTTTGAAATTAACGCAAGACCAGGTCTTGGAATTCAAGTAGCAAATCAAGAAGGACTTCGAAAAAGACTTGAGAGAATTAAGGGATTAAAAATTAAGAGCATTAACCATGCAATTAGGGTAGCTAAGAATCTTTTTGGGGGAGAAGTCGAAGAAGAAATTGAGAGTATAAGTGGTAAGAAGTTAGTAAATTTAATTGAAAAAATTTCTGTATCTCATATTGCGAAATTAAATAAGAAAGGGAATGTAAAACCAGCAAGAAAAGAAGTAGTAAACGCATTTTTAGATACAAGCAAAGCATCTTCAAGAATTCACGAAAAGTTAGCATCAACAATTGGACTATACTCAAGTATTAAAAGATTCAAAGAGTTAAACATACCTAAATTTAATAATTTGGACGAAGCATTTAAATATGTACAACTGCATGAAGAAGCAATTGTAGAACAAACAGGGATCAAAAGATTAAGTAAAGTAATAATAGAAGGTAAAGTTGAACTAAGACCCGTATTTGATATTAATATAACAATATCTAAAGAAGAAAAAACTCTTGAAATGTTAATTGATACAGAAAGAGAGATGGGGTATTCTGTTGTTATTGGTCGTAAAGATCTTAAGGAGTATTTAATTGATCCAAGTAAAACATTTAGCAGATAATGGAAAATAAATTCTTAAAAACAGCAGGCAATATACACCTTTCATATTTCCTAGAAGCTGCTGAAATATTAGGAATTGAATATGAGATGGTAATTCCCAGGCTTACTGCTAAATTTTCGCATAATGAAAAGCATTGGTATATCAACAATACTGTCACTCCCCTCACAAATGCTCCAAGCTCAAAGTTAGCTAAAACTAAGAACTTTGCTAACTTAATACTTGCAAAACACAGTGTTCCAGTACCAATTCAATCTTCAATATTAAATGAAATAGATGCATTAAAGTTTTTTGATAAGTATAAAGATATAGTATTCAAACCTTCACAAAATATTGGGGGAAAAGGAGTATCCGTTCTTCCTAAAACAGAAGAAGATGTTCTTAAAGCCTACCTCTTTGCAAAAGAGAATGATAAGCATGGAAAAGTACTTGCAGAAGAGTATATTTACGGCGATAACTACAGAGTTATGGTGGTTGGAGATAAAGTAATTAGTGTAGTAAAAAGAATCCCAGCACACGTCTATGGCGATGGGCAATCAAATATTACTCAGCTTATAGAACTAGATAATTCAAAAAGAAAATTAAAAGGTCTTCTGCCAATAGTAATAGATACAGAACTTATACATCAGGTAAATGTACAAGGATACGAAATGGAATCAGTACCAGAGAATGGTAAATATATACAATTAAGAATGAATGCAAATATGACCACAGGTGGCACTACACAAGAAGTAAGCGAAGAAGTTGATCAATACTATAAAGATATTTGTATAGATGCAGTTAAAGCATTGGATCTAGAATATGCAGGAGTTGATTTAATAACTCCAGATATTACTAAAAAATCAAGATGTGCCATTAATGAAGTTAACTATAATCCAGGCATAAGACTCCACTATAAAGTAGATGTAGGTACTCCAAAGAAAGTAGCTGTAGATATAATGAAGTACATATCAGAAAAATATAGTAAATAAATTAATGCCCATAAAAATGAACATACAAGTATTACAAGGACTAAACCTAAAATCCTCAACAACTGTTATTAACATACCTCTTTCAGGAGAAATTAACACTGAAATATTAGAAAGAATTTCCTCTTTTCACCCTGTATTTTTGGACTCATATAAAATAGAGAATAATATTTTGGTTGTTGAATCTAAGCTTCCCCACCTTTGGGTAGAGATAGGAAAAGCTCTACAGAAACTAAGTAAAAGAGATTGGAGTTATGACTATACAGTAGAATTCATATTAACTGAGGTGATAAAAAAGCAGGTCCTATCAATGAGTACCATCCCCCTACTCTATAGCGCAATGCAAGAAGGGCTAGAAATCACTCAATACTATATTCGAGAAGGATTAGCAAAGTCAGCACAAATCAATAGAAGATACGTAATTGGTGCAGGAGCAGAATCACATATAACAACAAGCTCATCATCATCAAAAGATTCATATATAGGATTTTCAACACAAAGAGAAAAAATCCTCACCAATACAATACTTGATAGATTAGGAATACAAGCACCAAAGTGGAAAGAAGTATCCTCTTTTGATGAGATCAAAGAGAATTGGGCCTCTTTTACTAAACCAATTGTTATAAAACCAAATGGACTTGTAGGAGGAAACGGAGTTGTTACAAATGTTAATACTCTAGAGCAGGCACAATCGGCCTTCAACTTCGCACTTGAAATGGTAAATTCCAAAGAAAGAAGACCTTATCAGAAATTAATCTTAATGCAGGAACAAGTTACAGGAGAAGATTACAGACTTCTTGTAATTAACGGGAAATTCGAAATAGCAACAAAAAGAATTCCTGCAAATGTAACGGGAGATGGTATTAATACAATTGAGCAATTAATTGATATTACGAACTCTAGCCCTGACAGAGACACAACAAACCCCGCCCATACATTAAAACCAATCGTAAAAGAGCAAACCCTAACTGACTTCTTAAGCGAACAAGGATTAACACTTTCTTCAATACCTAAAAAAGGGGAAGTTGTATATGTTAGAAAGGTTGCAAGTATGAGCAAAGGTGGAATTACCCAAGATTTTACAGATTCTGTTAACCCACAGATTAAAAGGATTGTTGAGTCACTCGCTCAAACGCTACATGCATATACATTAGGAGTTGATGTATTTTGCAAAGACATTTCAAAACCATTAACTGCAGACAACGGTGCAATACTTGAATGTAATACAATGCCTGAAGCATATCTAAATACCTTCCCAGTTATAGGTAAGAAATATGACAACATTGGTAAAATATTCTTAGATGGTTTGATTTCAAAAGACAGAACAAAAAGAATAGTATTTGTAGGGAAGACCCTAAAGGAAGCAAATGCAATAATTGCAGCAATGCTAGACAATACAAACGAAACTATAGGAGTATATTCCGAAAGAAAAATATATATTGATGATCAATTGATAAACAATAATATTGACATACAATCAGCTTTCGAAGCTCTAAAGATTAATGCTTCCCTTACAACAATAGTTCATGTACTAACAGAGTCAGAGCTAAAAGAATTTGGATCTGGATTTGATAGATTGGATTTAACTGTAATAAATAGAGACCTTGCAGAGATTGTTGCAACATTTGAAGGATATCGAAATCTTAACTTAATTAGCGAATTGAAAGTTCAATAATATGAAATATTTAATAATTGATAAAAAGCAAAGAGTTGAGATATCAGCAGACGCAACATATGCAATAACTAGACTTAAAGAAGAATTAGACGCAATTGGTGCACAATACCTCTTTGCAACAACAGATGATATTGAAGTAAGTATAGATAAAGAGCTTTCAATTAAGGTTCTCGGACATAAACTAGAAGAATTCTCACATATAATACTTAGAGGACATAGGTTACATAAGCCTTGGGAGTATGAAACAAAGAAGATCATTGCAGACTATATCGATCAGCATAACAAATTAAAGCCAAGTAGCAAAATACTTCTACAAAATATTGAAGCCCTAAAACTCATTGGATACTATGACAAACTCTGGATTCAGAAAGTGTGCACAGAAAATCAACTCCCAATAATCCCTACCCTCTATAGGACATCGGGTGAATACCGTGAATCATTAAATACTCCATACATAATCAAAGATTTCACAGGTGAAAACGACCTTCGAATGATTGATGGTAAGGAGAAAGTAAAGAAAAATGTCTATCTAATTCAAAACGATACTGAACTAGATCAAGAGAATTTAATAAATAAAGATAAATCAAAATACTTTGTTCAGAAATTTGTACCTACAGGTGAAGATATCAGAGTATATGTTTCAAATGGTGTTGCAATAGGAGCTTGGAACCGAAAAGCCACTGAAGGATTTATGACAGTGAAAGCAGGTGAGTATTCTTTAATAGATTTCACAAAAACTCCTGATGTTAAAGAATTTGGAGAAAAAGCAGCAAAGGTGTTCAAAGCTGACTTTATTGCTATCGATTTAATGAGAGATCACAATAACCAGTTAATGCTATTGGAGATTAGTTTCAATCCCGGATTTAAAGCATACGAAACAAAGATTGAAGGAGAGAAAGCAAATATTGCAAAAGCTATAATCCAATCTTTTGGAATATAGAGTCAAACATTTCTTTGTTTGGAACAATCGTTGGAGTATTAATAATTCCATCATCTACCCAGGAAACCATCTTTAACGAGATCTTTCCGCTATATAGCTTTGAATATATTGTTGGATCATCAGCTACTGCTTTTCTAACTTTTCTAAAACCTCTGAAATATGTAGCATCTTTTGCATATATACCAGGTAGAGAAGTATCACTTAATCCCCTCTTCACCCTGTATGTAATATCAAAAGCCTCTTTTGGCTTAGTAAAACCACGCAATACGTTAAAAAGATTTCTAAAGGAAAGATTCTCACCAATATATATTGCATATAGCATTAGAGCTCTATGTTTTAGATATTCAGGAGTTAGTACTCCCATTATTTCCTCATTATACAAAGCCAATCCCTCCTCAGCATCCCAATATTCTGAGATATTTGATTTAAAAAGTGCTGGAACACCACAATTAAGACCGTTATGAGACCTTAAAACATGTGTCCCAATTTCATGAATTATACTTTTCTTAAGCAAAAGAGGAGATCTCTCAATATCTGGACCTATTAATATCTCCATACCTTTTACTCCAGTCTTCATACCATTCTTAGGAATATTTATAGACTGTGTAACTTTCCAACTTTTTAGACCTAATACTTGGAAAGTTGTATTCAAAGCTTTTCGAATCTCATCAAACTTCAATACCCTATCTTCTTTTGGATTTTGAACTAAGCTATATTTCTTTAGATTACCTTTTAAAACTATAGTTGCATTTTTAAACTGTTTTTCTGTTGGAAATTTATAGTATGACTTGTTAATTTCAGTAAACAAAGCGTTGTTTCCAGTACTTTTCATCAAAGAATCAACAACCATCTTATCCTCGATAAGTTTAAGATAGAAATCGGACACTCTCTTATCAACTCCTGAAATACTTTTTAGTGATTTTAGCTTTTTGAAAACCTCACTATTATTATTTCCCCTAACTTTATATTCAAATTGAGGATTATATGTCTCTGATGCAAAGAATCTTTCTTTCTCTTTCTCAAGGTTTATAGGTGTAAATGTTAGTGCTGTTGGAAGTCTTAAAGTAGAAAGAAGCTTGGTTACTTCATCTAAACTCATTTCACTCTTCCCTTTATTAAAAATCCACATAATTAATTATTCTTAACTGATTTAGAAAACGTTCTATTACTATTTGATATTAAGTCTAATGCTATACCAGTACCTTTTGCAACACAATACATAGGCTCTTCAGCAACGTGTGCTGGTACTCCAGTTGCTCTTGTAAACAACTTATCTAGATTTCTTAACATAGATGTTCCTCCACTCATTACCATACCTCTATCAATTATATCTGCAGCAAGCTCAGGTGGAGTTCTCTCTAAGACACCTTTAATTGCCTGAATGATTTTAAGAAGAGGTATTTTTACAGCTTCAGCAACATCATTTGAATTAACAATTAGACTCTTTGGCATACCTCCACCAACATCCCTACCCTTTATACTCATTTCTTTTGGTTTTTCTAACTTCATTGCAGAACCTACAGTAACTTTGATAGCTTCTGCCGTTTGTTCACCAATTAAAATTCCCCTCTTCTTTCTCATATATGCAATGATTGACTCGTTTAAAGCATCACCTGCAACTCTGAGAGAATTAAATTCAACAATACCATCAAGTGATATCACAGCAATTTCAGCTGTACCACCACCAAGATTTACAATCATATTTCCAGAAGAAGTATGTATAGGGAGTCCTGCACCAAGAGATGCTAAAATTGGCTCAGGAAGAAGGTTTATCTTTCTTGCTCCAGCTCCAAGAGCAGCCTTGATTACAGCTCTTTGTTCAACAGATGTTATTCCAGCCGGTACTGAAATCATTACTTCAGGTTTAATCAACTTCCCAATACCCAAAGTCTTGTTAAAAAAATATGTGAGTAATGCTTGAGTGACTCTTGAGTCAGCTATTACACCATTTCTAAGAGGTCTTTTAGCAACAATATGTTCAGGAGTTTTACCTAACATTTCTTTTGCTTCCTGACCAACAGCAATAACAGTGAAATTGTTTGTATCAATTGCAACAACAGTAGGTTCAACAAGAACAACACCTTCTCCTTGAATAAAGACGATTGAGTTTGCAGTTCCTAGATCAATTCCTATTTTCTTAGATAATGTAAACATAACTTATTATACCAAAGTAATCACAGATAAAGTAAAAATATATTTTCTTCCAAATACAATAATTATTCAGGTTGAATATTCTGTACTATTACTTTATTAATTATGTTTGTAGTTGACTTAATTTTACGATTTGAGATATTCAGTATCTCAAGATTGGTTCTCTCTGATACATTTCTAATGTCGTTTTTATATGATAACCACCTAATATCTGATGTAACAAATGAATCAGGCTTAAGCTGTTCAATAATTCCAAAAGTAGGAAACATTACGTTTGTAACTTTATATGGCGTGATAACAGAATAATCGACCAATTTCAATGAATCAATCATTCTTACTCGATCAAGTTCTGGATTTATAGGTCTTCCAGATCCTTTTCTTTCTCTAACTCGTTGATCTGAAGAAATAGCAACACACAAAATATCACCAAAGCTTTTTGCCTTTTTTAAAAAGGATAAATGTCCAACATGTAAGATATCAAAACTACCACCGATAAGTACTATCTTTTTTGAATTATACTTTCGGCGAATCTTCTGTAATTTATCTAATGTTATTACCATATTGGAGAATAATTAATATTTTTGGGTATTTTACACTATTATTTATATGAGACAACGGCTACTAAAACTTAATTTTCATTGCACTCTTCATACTATCAACAATACCTTGTGATATTCCCCTAACCTTACTACTACCTTCAACGGCTTTTTTCATTAATTGTTCTTTCATACCTTCAGCTTCTAATCTTCTTTCTCTAATTGGTTTTAAGAAGTTATTCATTGCTATAAATAGTTTCTCTTTAACTTCAACATCTCCAACCGTTCCCAATCGATATCTATTCTTTAGGTCCTCAACCTCAGAAGTATTTATATTAAATAGGTCGTGATATATAAAGACTGTATTACCTTCAACAGTACCAGGATCTGTCGCTCTAATCCTATTAGTATCTGTCTTCATGCTCATTATCTTTTTCTTCAATACCCCCTCACTATCGGATAGATATATACAGTTATTCAAACTCTTACTCATCTTTGCTTCACCGTCTGTTCCTGGAAGATTATGCTCAACTCCAAACAATGCTTTAGGTTCACTAAGAACTTTAACACCATAAGTACTGTTAAACTTTCTTGAAAGCTCTCTACAATCTTCAACCATAGGTGCTTGATCCTTTCCAACTGGAACTAAATCAGCATTAACACAGAGAATATCTCCTGCCTGATGGATCGGATACATGAAAAATCCAAGAGGAGTACTCTGTTCAAAACCTCTTTGAGCTAACTCTGTCTTTATTGTTGGATTATGTTGAATCTGTTGAACTGAAACAAAGTTTGAAAGATATACAAATATTTCATGAATCTGAGGTACTTCAGATTGTATAAATACGGTTGTTTTATCAAAATCAATTCCTACTGCATAGTAATCACAAAGAAGCTCAGATATATGTTCAGCTACTTTCTCAGGAGTTTTGAAGTTATCAGTCAAAGCCTGAACGTTAGCTATCATTACAAATTGATCATACTCATCTTGAAGAGCAACTCTATTTTTTAGTGAGCCAACATAGTGGCCGATATGTAGCCTTCCTGTTGGCCTATCTCCTGTTAATATTCTCTTCTTTACTCCTAACTGCCTACTTTCATTTGGAACAGTTATATCAACTACTTCATAGTTACCAATTAATTTAAAAAGATCTTCCTTTTGTATCTCTAGAGCATAGCCTTCTTTTGCTATACCACAGATAACTCGGGTCATTTCATTTGATTTAATATCAACAAGAACTCTAACTCCTTTTTCTCTCTGTAATTCAGATAGAAGTACAGGAGAAGCTAAACCTTTTTCATATCCAAGTGATTCAATCAGCTCCTCTGTTGCAAAGTTCAGACTCTTACTTCCTGTAATCTTTTTTACGGCTTTACTTACTATATTCCTATCATCACGTCTTAAGATAACGATAATTTCATCTCTTTCGTTTACAAAGAAAAGCGTTGAAAGACCTTCACCATATGTCATACCTGTAACAGCAACGAGATCTTCAACTCTTCTAGATTTGGCAGAAGTTTGGTCAATAATATTATATTTGACCCCACTCTTATCTAATTTTTCAACAATCCTATTGTATGTATTCATACTATTAATATAAAAAGTAAAATCCCCACACAACTAATATACAATAAAGTATATCAATTGTATGGGGACGATGTAGTATTCGTGGTACCACCCCACTTCGTAACTTAGTTAAGTTACCTTTCTGACTCGAATGACATCAGAGAAAGACTTGATGACGGTTCTCTTCCGGATCCCCTACTAAACCGAAGTTTTTCAGTTCTCTGCTCCTGGGCCCATTCTCCCAATCAACGCATTTCATATTTAATTGTCTTATATTATATCATAACTACATAAATATTAGCGCCTTTGATATACTTAAACATATGAAAAAGATTTTTTTACACAAAGTTTGGGATGTTTTCTCCTATATACTTTTAGCATTTGTCATTATTGCAGGAACCCTCATTGCATACTATTACGCAGTGGGCTATAGATTTAACCCTATAAGTGGAGAGGTAAAGCAAACCGGAGTATTAAATATTCAAACCACTCCTCAAAAATTACAAGTATTCTTAAATGGAAAAGATATTGGAAAATCACCAAAAGTAACATCTGTTGATCAAGGAAGTACTCGAGTTAAGATTGAGAAGGAAGGATATACATCTTGGGAAAAGGATGTGCCAATTGTCGCTGAGAAATCAACAAGCATATTCCCTACTCTTTTTTTAACAAACCCACAGGCAGAAAGCATTTACAGTACCTCGGGAAAGATAATTTCACAACAGATAGCGCCATCAAATGATTCGATACTTGCACTAATTTTGTCAGAGAAGACATATAAGATAATTAGATATGAACTAAACAAACAATTCTGGAACCTTTCTGACAACCCTACTATTCCGTATACGACACCATCAGAAAAGATTAAAACGATTTCAATGAGCGTATCAAGTGATGGGAAATGGGCGCTAATCACCAAGGTTATGGAGGACAAGTCTAAAACTTACGAACTTGCTAAGCTAACAATCCCCTTCCAAACAATATCAGATACTGGACTTGAGGAATTTAGCAAAGAATATACTATTAACTGGAGCTCTGATTCTAACTACCTAATACTCGAGTCAAAAGTCGATATTATTACCTATAGGGTGTCGGACTCTACCAAGTATTTACTACTTAAAAAGTCCGCTAAAACAAACTATATATGGAATACCGACAACGACGGATTCTTTTATTATACTAGCCTAGAGAAAGCAGACAACCTAAACAAATTCTCAATAGTCCAAACAACACTTCAAGGCAATAATAAGAAGACAATACTCAAAGACATATACTTCCAAACAAGTGATGTAAAAGTACAAGAATTAAAATCTACCTCAACTTTAAGCTACGATGCAATTAAAAATAATAAAGAGGAACAACAATTTAGTGGTGAGCTGACTTCATTTGAAGTAATGCCTAAATCACAAGGAGTTTTCATATCCACTACAAAGGCAACATATTGGTACTCACAAGAGGACAATAACTATATATTAATACATCCAAGTCCTTCACAATATATCAGTACTTCTCCAGATCAGAACAAGCTACTATTCTTTGATGCAATTACAAAGACATACTATTCATTCACATTTACCGTAATCCCAGAAGACCCTACAACCAAGATAGGTACTTTCCAATTACTACAGGGGGATAACATAGGCGTGGTACAGTGGTCAAATGATTCACAGGACATATTCTTTAAATTCGAAGACAACATTACTACCGTTGAATACGATGGTACCAACCAACAAAACATAGTTAAATACTTAGGATCTTTTGGTCTTTCCAATAATCTTGAATATTTATATACGATTTCAACGACAAAAGAGAAAGACACACTAGAGGTTCTTAGATACAGACTATACTAAGCGCACCCGGCCGGAATCGAACCGACAACCTACGCGTTAGGAGTGCGTTGCTCTTCCTATTGAGCTACAGGTGCTAATGAGCAATTCTACCATAAAAAATGATATAATTGAGACCATGAATGAATATATCAAAATCAAAAACGCGAAGGTTCACAATCTTAAGAATATCTCTGTTGATATTCCAAAAAACAAGTTTGTTGTAATTACAGGAGTATCAGGAAGTGGAAAATCCTCGCTAGCTTTTGATACTTTGTACGCAGAAGGACAAAGGAGGTATGTAGAATCACTTTCCTCCTACGCAAGACAATTCCTAGGACTAATGGAAAAGCCTGATGTAGAATCAATCACAGGACTCTCCCCTGCTATTTCAATAGACCAGAAAACGACAGGATCTAATCCTAGATCAACTGTAGGTACAATTACAGAAATCTATGACTACTTAAGACTTCTTTACGGCCATGTTGGTACGCCACATTGTCCTAAATGCGGCAAAGAAGTTAAAGCCCAAACAGTCCAAGAAATTACCGAACAGCTATACACCCTTCTCACAAATGATGACAAAGTAGTAATTTCAGCGCCTGTTGTTCAAAACCAAAAAGGTACATTTAAAGACCTCCTGACATCATTTCTTTCCAAAGGATTCTTAAGAGTTGAGATAGATGGAGAGATTAAATCACTTGATGAAATTGAAAACATTAACCTTGAGAAAAATATTAAGCATAATATTAGTCTTGTAGTAGACAGAATCATTTTCAATCAAGAGGAAGATACAAAAAGAAGACTTACAGACGCGATCGAACTTTCAGGTAATCTTGCTCAAGGTGAAGTTAACATTAGCATAAATGAAGTAACTCACTTCTTCTCACAAAACAATACTTGCAGAGAATGTAAGATATCATTTCCAAAGATTAGACCTGCATCTTTTTCATTTAACTCACCATATGGAGCATGTACGACATGCTCAGGAATCGGAATCCTAAAAGAGATTGATATAGCGAGAATATACAACCCTAAACTATCAATTAAAGAAGGTGGAATATTCCCTTGGGCAAATATGACAACCGGAGACACATGGACACTTAAATCACTAGAAGCCGTTGCTATAGCTCACGGTTTCGACCTAACAACTCAAATTGGAAAACTACCCGAAGATATCTTCAATTTAATAATGTACGGCAAAGGAACCAAATCTTCATACAACATCTCATATAGAAATAGACAAGGAATGAAGAGAGAATATGATGTTAAATATGAGGGAGTTATACCACAACTACAAAGAAGATACTTAGAAACTGATTCAGAATATATTCGAGACGAGATTGGTAAATACATGGTTGAAAAGGAATGTTCAGAATGTAATGGAAAAAGATTAAAGCCATACTCACTTGCAGTAACTATAGGGAAAAAGAATATAGATGAGATAGTGAATATGCAGATTGAGAAGACATATGAGTTCTTTCAAAATCTCAACCTTAAAGGTAATCAAGCTGAAATTGCCAAATCAGTACTCAAAGAGATAATTTCTAGACTTAGATTCCTACATAATGTTGGACTTACATACTTAACTTTAAGTAGAAAAGCAAACACTCTTTCTGGAGGTGAATCTCAAAGAATACGACTTGCTTCACAAATTGGAACAGGATTAACCGGAGTGTTATACGTTCTTGATGAGCCTTCAATCGGACTACACTCAAAAGATGTAGATAAATTGATTAAATCATTAGAAGAATTAAGAGACTTAGGAAACAGCGTAGTTGTTGTTGAACATGACCTTGATACAATTTCAAAAGCAGATTGGATTATTGATGTTGGACCTGGAGCAGGTATAAAAGGTGGGAACATTGAAGCTCAAGGAACACTTGATGATATTAAGCATTCAGACTCACTAACTGCTAAGTATATCAACAAATCTTACGAGGTAGGCAAAGATTTAGCAACCTCCCCTGCTACACTTCTTGACAATGGTTCCATTCGTATTGAAAATGTAACAACCCACAATCTCAAAAATATTACCGCTGAAATCCCACTTAGAAAGTTTGTTTGCGTAACTGGAGTATCAGGAAGTGGTAAGTCCTCCCTTATCAACGACACACTATACCCAGCACTTATGAATAAAATAATGAAAGCTCAAATGCCAGAAGGAGAGTATGAGAGTATTTCTGGCCATGAAAAGATTGATAAAGTAATTGGAATTGATCAAGCACCAATAGGAAGAACTCCAAGATCTAACCCTGCAACATACACAGGAGTATTTACAGAAATAAGAGAAATATTTGCACAAACTCAAGAATCAAGAGCTAGAGGATATTCTGCTTCTAGATTTAGTTTTAATGTAAAAGGTGGTAGATGTGAAAAGTGTAAAGGTGATGGGCAAATTAAAATTGAAATGCAATTTCTTCCAGATGTATATGTAACATGTGATGAGTGTATGGGTAAAAGATATAACAAAGAGGCTCTTCAAGTTGATTACAAGGGTAAGAATATCTCAGATGTTCTAGAGATGTCTGTAGGAGAAGCTCTAGAATTTTTTGATGCAATCCCAATGATTAGAAGAAAGCTAGAGGTTTTAGATACTGTAGGTTTAGACTATATTAAGCTTGGTCAATCAGCTACGACACTTTCTGGTGGAGAATCACAGAGAATTAAGCTCTCAAAGGAGTTATCACGAAGTTCTAGAGGCCATACATTATATATTCTTGATGAACCAACAACTGGATTACACTTTCATGATGTAGATAAGCTGCTACATATTCTTAAGAAGTTAGTAGACAAAGAAAACACTGTGATAGTTATTGAACATAACACGGATATAATTAAACATGCAGATCATATCATCGACATTGGTCCTGAAGGTGGAGATAAAGGCGGTACTATAGTTGCCCAAGGTACTGTACAAGATATCAAGAATAACCCTAAGAGTTATACAGGAGAGTATATTTAAAAGAATATATTTCTATCTCTTTTTCTTCCTTGGCCAGGCGTCGTTCACGTCCTCTTCTCCATCAGGATCAACTACTAAACCTGCTTGATTTGTTGGAATTATTGTTAAGCCAATTCCTGATTCCTCTACAATTACAACTCTTCCCTTTGGAGTCTCTCGAACTTCTGTATGGACTTTACTTGGATCTGGTAAAGGAGCCTGTACAGGTATTTGGTTTTGTTTCCAAAGTGGACCTTTAGAACCCTTTGCCACATAGCTCTCTAAAACAATTAAATATAACGGATCATCGGGCGTAATAAGACTGTCACCTATCCAAAAACAAGGTACAGAAGTGTCCTTTGCCAAAACTGAGTTACCCAAAATTCCAGGAAGAGATTCTAATTCTGAAGTATATTGAGAGTTAAAGAGATTCTGATTCATAAATTTTATCTAATAGACTAGCTAAATTTAGAAACACAACTTCTGAAGAGTTGTTTCTAATTTTAACCTCAAATCCTCCATTTTCAAGACTCTTTTTAGAGACTAATACTCTATAAGGTATCCCTATTAGATCAGCGTCTGCAAACTTATTACCCACACTAATGTCTTCTCTATCATCCCAAAGTACTTCAACTTTCTTTTCTATAAGTTGGTTATACAATTTTTCTGCTTCTACTCTACCTTCATCTCCAATATGAATTAAGTGGACTTTAAATGGAGCAATACTCTCTGGCCATATAATTCCTTTATCATCGTGGAATTTCTCCGCAATTACTCCGATCAATCTACTTATACCTATTCCATAACTTCCCATGTAGACTTGCTTTTGTGTGCCATCAACATCGGTGAACGTGTAACCCACTGCATCTGTAAACTTAGTATTTAGTGGAAATATATTACCCACCTCACAAGCTTTGAACATCTCGTACACCTCACCTGTTTCAGGGTTGATATCTCCCTCTTTTGCTACTTTTATATCGTGGAACATCTCTGGCTTTGCTACATCCCTACCCCAGTTAACATTTCCATTATGATAGTGTGTTTTATTTCCACCTGTTTCAAAGTTTGTTAAATTCTCAATAGAGTCATCAAATATCTTAACAACATCATCAGGAAGATTAACAATACCTGCATATCCAATATCAGCACCCGTTACTTTTTTAACTATCTCAGCTGATGCGAGTTTTAGTTCCTTAACCTTAGCAACCTTCTTAAGTTTTAATTCGTTCACATCATAATCTCCTCTAACAGCAGCAACAATTACACCTTTCTCACTTTCAAATATCAATGTCTTTGTTGTTTTATGTGCTGGGATATTCATAAACTTACAAAGCTCATCAACACCAATTATTCCTTCTCCAAATATCTCTTCCATAGCTTTAAGCTCTGTTTCTTGCTCGAAGTCAACAGCTTTAGAAGGAGCAATCTCTTTATTGAAACATTCATTAGTACTTGGAACTCTAAATATATAGTCCTCACCCATTTCTAATTTTGTCTGGAACTCATGTGAGAAGTCTTCGGTAAAGTCACCACCTGATGCTGCTGTATAGTATGTATCACTCCCTATACCCAATCTGTTATATACCTTAGTATACGCCTCTTTGGCTACAGAATAATACTTCTTTAAATCTTCCTCAGACGTATGGAAAGAATATAGGTCTTTCATTCTAAACTCTCTTGTTCGTAGCAAACCTGTTTTAGGCCTAACCTCATTTCTAAACTTTGTTTGAATTTGATATACAGCAAATGGAAAGTCCTTATAACTTCCATTAAATTTCTTTGCAAGTGGGGAAACAACATCTTCATGAGTTGGATTGAGTACATACTCACTATCGTTCCTCATTTTAGAGAGCTCGTTTGCCCCTAAAACCTTAAAAAGCACATCAATTGAATCATACCTTCCTGTTTGTTTCCAAATCTCTGTAGGTACTATAGAAGGCATCAAAAGTTCACTTCCAATTTTATCCATTTCTTCTCTCACAATTCCCTCTATCTTTAGCATTACTCTTAATCCTAAAGGCAAGAATGTATATCCTCCAGCCATTACCTGATCTATAAATCCACCTCTAATGAGGTATTCTACACTCTTTGATTCATACTCTTTTCCAGCCTTTTGTGTTTTACCAAATAGTTTTGAATATTTCATATGTTTTTAGAATAAAATAAAAAACGCCCTCACAATAATTTAAGATTTTCTTAAACTATTGCAAAGGCGTGTGTAATACGCGGTACCACTTCGCTTGATTCTCATATCTCCGATTATACTTTTTCGGTTAAATGGGTTAAGAGCAATGTTTCGTTCCCCAACCACTCCAGGATTAGGATTCCTATCACTGTGGTGTATATTTCAGAATTATACAGTAAATATTAAGAATTTAAAGTATTAAATTACTCAACCCCCCTATCCTTATCTATTAACCATCGTAAATATGCAGAGCTACTAATATTCTTTCTCTTAGCCATTTCATCAATATGAGCAAGCTGGGATGTTGAAAGAAACATATTAAACCTATTATTCAATACATTCTTAGAATGTCTTTTTAGAAAGTTAGAAATAATCTCATCAATATTATCTACATTATACTTAGCTCCAAAGAAGTATGGGCTATCAATCTTTAGAGAGATATCTTCGTTAATAGAAAGACATAAAACAGGTTTTTTAGCTTGAACAGCAAGAGTTGCTTCATGACCCAATCTAAAACTTGGATGAGAAATCTCCATAACTACAACATCACTTAACTGTATCCCCCTTCGTATAGCTTCATAGTGAATCTTCCTAACATCTTTGATTTTTATTTTCTCCTTATTCGTTATGGTATCAAGGTAATTACCTGCTTCTGGGGAAATAATATCATCAGAATACAGGTCTAAAGTCTCTAATACGAGGTCATAATACTTCTGATACCTTGTTTTACCCCCAAATGGTGCAGTGAAAAATACCTTCATATGTATATACGTATGTTTTACGTTTGATATCTAAATTATACTGACAGTATAATCTCTCATAAATACATAACTTTATCAATATACTTATGTTAAACAGATTTGGTGTGCATATAAAAGTGAACGACTTTGAAAAGTCATATAACTTCTATAAATCATTTGGATTAAAACCTGTATTTACCTACGGAAGATCTGAATGGCTAGAAAAAGTATCTAAAGACTTTCCAGAATTAGCCCATGCAAACGAGAAATACGAGGGCATTACATTTGAATTAGGTAATTCACTTCTAGAGATAGCAAATGGACATATAGCTGTTAAACCTGAGGTCTTTAAAGAAGATATTACTTCTCCAAAAATATCAGCAATGATAGACGTAGACTCTATACAAGAGGTTGTATATATTTGTAAGAAGAACAACTACAAGATATCAGTAGAGCCTAAAGAATACTACTGGGGAACTAGAGAAGTTGTAGTCAAAGACCCAGATGGTTTTGTACTAGTATTTAGAGAGTTCTTAAAGAAATAGTAGCACCCTCAGAAGGCCTTAGAGACTCTCCACTTTTCATCAAATAGTAATTCTACAGCAGAAGCTACACTGTTATTTTTAATAATAACAGCCTTACTCTCTGAAATATCTTCAGTCAACTTTAAAATAGTTACATAATCTCCAAAGACTGCTACCAAACTCTGGTGAGTTTCATTCTCGTTAAGAAATCTACTTTCTTTTAGAGTTATTTTATCACTCTTCTCTATTTCTAGATTTCTATCTTCGTAACAAACGAGGTTCTTTATACTCATCCCTAATCCGACCCTCTGCTTTATTATATCCTTAACCCACATATCAGTTGCCTGATGATACTTCACAACAGCCTGCCCATTGATCATCTGCTTTACCAATTTCTCTCCTGAATTCATACGAACAAGCATAGCAACTACATATCCATCCAGACCCGAGTAGATATTCCAACTACTACCAGAGCTAATAATTTCGTTTACTTGTTGTGTATATTTATCTGTATTCACAGTAAAATATTGATATTATTTAATCACTACTAATTATATTTCTAAGTTAGTAGTAACTCAATCAACTATTATGAACAATATTCTAGAGAAATTAGGATTAACAGAGAACGAGTCTAAAGTGTACCTTGGGTTTAATTCAAATCCAAATGTAAGTGCCGCGCAACTATCACGATTACTAAAAATGGATAAGTCGTCAGCATATAAAGCAACTGAGTCACTTCTCGAGAAAGGCCTTGTAGCTCGTAACGGTTGGGGAAAAGGATTTTTATATAAATCTACAGACCCCGAATCTTTATTTGATTTATACCGCATGAAAGAAATCGAGCTTCATAATAGCAAAGATATGCTTACAGAATTTATTAAAAATCTAAAAAGAGACAAACCAGAAACTAGAGTAACCAATATAACAATAGAACGAGGATTAGATGCCTTAATGGCGAAAATAATAGATAGTGTGGAGAATAACAAAGAGAAAATTATAAGAGAGAAATTTCACCATCACGACATATTTAATAATCAAATTTATGTCGATTTTGTTTTACGAAGTGCTAAGGATAGATCAAAAAGAAAGGTATTTATTAAACAATTAGAATCAAAAAAAGATGTAATGGATCGAAAAGGAATGTTCCCAGGACTTATGACTGATTTAGTTAAGTACTACAAAGAAGTAAGGGTATTGCCAGATACTTACAATGATCCTAATTCGTTAAGAATTTGGGACAACACAGCAATGATACTAAGTTATGACGAACAAGGAGAATTTATAATACTAACAATCAAGGACAAGTATATTGTAACACTCCTTAAAAGCTTTTATGATTTTCTTTGGGAGAGTAGTTCGCCAGTAATTCAAGATTAACACAATTACTATCGTTTCCGTCTATAAAATTCTTGATATTGTTTACAAACATCTTGCCAAGGTGTGATCTAGACTCCTCGGAAACACCTGCAATATGTGGAGTAACAATAAAGTTTGGTAATCTTATTACCTCTTTTATTAAGATACTATAGTCATTAACATTGAAAGGTTCCTCAATCATCATATCCATAACAGCCCCTGCAATCTTATTACCTATTACGGCTTTAGCCAATGCTATTTCATCTACTATTGAGTATCTAGCAACATTAACCAAGATAGCATTCTTCTTCATCAAAGCAATTTCTTGCTCACCAATTAAATGAAATGTTCCCTTATTAAGTGGTACAGCAAGAATAATTATGTCAGAGTTAGATAGAATATCTTCAATTGATTCAAACTTATCAATGCCCATACTCTTAGCTTTCTCTAATGTAGGCTCTTTTGTGTATGCACTTACTTTCATATCATAACCATATGCGATTTTAGAGATATATTTTGCTACATTCCCACTACCAATTATTCCAACACGCTTATTATATAGCTCAGATCCAATAAAAAAATTGTAAGACCAACCACCAGCCCTTACGTGTTCCTGAGCGGCAGGTATTTTTCTTAAAAGTGAAGTAATCAGTGCAAAAGCAAACTCGGCAACAGCCCTAGCATTAAAACCTGCGCAGTTAAATACTTTAATACCTTTTGAACTAGCAGTTTCTATATCAACATTATCATACCCTACTGCCTGGCAAAATATCGCCCTAATATTTGGACAATTCAGAATAACTTCAGAGGATAATTTCGTTACAATATCTGCTGTAACTAATTCACTATCCCTTATACGTTCAATAATCTCGCTAGAGTTTGTAGGATTATCTTCAAATACTTTTACACTATCGACTTTATCGATTCTTTCAATCTCTTTAAAATATTTATTTTCTATATATGGTATATCTACTGATACAAACTTCATATCAAACTATTAAAAATTTATTATCACCATTCGCGTATGCTAAAAGCCTCTCCAAAAGGTATTTATTTAGCAATTCAATTGATTGATTTGTGTACCATGAAATATCTGGTGTAATCTGAACATTTGGCAAATGTAGTATGCTGTTTATTGAACTATCTATCCTATTTGCAATCTCTGGGAAGTAATCTAGGGCAAGTCCTTTTACTTTTCCTGAATATATTGCTTCTCTAAGAGCTAGGTAATCTATCTTTTTATGCTTATATACACTAATTATATAGACCGGTTTTCGTAATAGATTGAAGAAATTACTATCTAAAGCTGATACCAGTTCTTTATACTCATCACCAGTCCATGAGAAATACATTATTTCAGATTTTTGAAATACATCATTTTTGGTAGCAAAACTACTTACACCAAAAATGGTCGGATCAAGACTAACATCTTCTGAATATATCATTACCTCAACACCTAAACCTCTCAAAGTATTAACTAATTCTAATGTTCCAGAGTCAGTACCAAAAATTGTAATTATCTTCCCCCTTAGTTGTTCACCTTGAAAGTTTTTAAATTCATTTACACCTACCTTTACCTGCCTTGAAGCGACCTCAGTCGGCCTTAGTAATGAAAATGTCTGAGCAATAACAAACTCTGTAACAGCAGTAGACTTATAACTATAAGGGATATTTGAAAGGGATACACCTTTACTTCTAAATTGATCTATTGGCACATATTTATACATATGAGTCGCCAAAGCCATATACTGTAAATTAGGGAGATTATTAAGAATATCCGGTTTTAATTTACAAGCATAGTTATTAATAATTACCTGAGCATTCTTCGATCTCTTTAGAAACTCTTCATGCGAGATATATAATTGGTTTCTAGAATAGTCTTCTATATCGTAAAACTTTGAAAGAGCTTCCTTAGTACTCTCAGTGATGTCAAGATAATTGACAATACATAATTTCAATTTGCCTCCCTTTATTGGGTTTAACTTTTCACTTGTAGGTTCAAATATATCTTTTTTAACTTTTTCAATCTCAACAATTTTATTATCAAAATATTTACGCAACACATGCTCTGAGCTTACTTGATACTGAATTGACTTATTCTTTTTGCTCCTTGTAATTAACCCTTCTACTTCAAACGATTTTAGATAATGTAGGGCATTTGTCCTACTTATATCAAACCTATGCATAACATCATAGACAGAGAAAGTACCTAACGAATTAATGAATTTTATAATCTAAAAAAAGATGATGATGTAATAATTAGAAAAACATGAAATG
>CAZIIC010000008.1:7249-22663 GCA_964539195.1 uncultured Candidatus Saccharibacteria bacterium | reverse complement strand
TCCACCCCAAAATTCTTTCAAATTAGCTAGTAGTTAAGTGGATCCAAAATTAAGAGTAAAACTATACGATCCTACAGTATCTTTTGTAAATACAGATCATCTACTTGAAAGGAAAGTTTTCTTAGAAGGTAATTTCAATGACTATTCAATTAATGACTTTGATTTGTCAATGCAAGGCCGAAATGCTTATATAACAACTAAGGTTACACCTGTAATTCATAAGTTGTTTGGTGATGAATGTTCTAAAGTACTTGAACTACTGCCTGGTGATGCAGAGGAACTGTCTTTAGCATTTGCTCTAATGGGGTATAAAGGTAGATATGATAAACTTGATCTCTTCAATTTTTTCGGTGAGAGTAAGATTCTTGAATTACGTTCTCGGTTTATGAAATTTGGATTCAGGAGCGACAGCGAATTACTAACGACAGATGTTTTTCTATGGGCTGAAAATAGCACGAATATCCAGTATGACGCTATTGTTGCAAAACACCCATTTGATGATTTGTTCATTGGACTTTATGGTATTGAAAACGGGATTAGTAGTAATAGCTATTTTACTGATCCAATTGAATGTAGAAAACATTGGGACAAAGCAATATATAACTTTGAGAAATACACTTCAAAGATTAAGAAGTTGGCTTCTGATTTATCACTTAAAGTTAAAGAAGGTGGCTATTTTTTAACGGTTAATCATCCAGATACATTCTCAACAAATAATGGGATGACAGACCGAACTTTTATAACTTCTTATGTTCGAAATATCTTTAATTATTCACTACTTAAATCTGGATTCGAATTTATAAGTAATGAGGAAATAGATGAATATAATAACTCTACCTACCCTAATTCACTTATAGTTCTAAGAAAGGCAAAGAATATTACGAAAATTAAAAATCAGAACGTGTCTAATTTAATATCCGCATATTTAGATAAACAAGCAATTCAAAGTATTCATCCTAAAGTTTTTGCTGTTCTAAGTTATTATGGACATGTTGAGGAATGGTTTGAGAATGATGGTAATGATAAAGCACATGCTGAAATTGTTGTATTACTTAACTTGCTTCTGTCAAAATCCTCAACTTCAAAATATAGAAAAGAGGTAGAGATCTTTGTTAAGAAGGTTTTAGAATACTACAGACTTGGTGTTGAACTCGAATTTGAACTTGTAAAAGAATTGGAAAGATACTTGAATTTGCTATCCATAAACTGTGAAGGATTAGAGGTATTTACTACTTTAGAACCATGTAAGTCTAGAAGAAGTACATTGAGTTGTTCATCTATACTTAAATCCTTAGGGATTCGATATACATACGGATGTTCTGATGATGTTTATCAAAGTAGTAGAGATATACTTTTTACGGCTGATACTTTTATAAACTTCAATAAGTTACACTTTATTGCGTTATACTTTCTGTCTAAAAAAGAGATTAATTACGTATCTGGTGGAGATATATTTGTAAAGAATGATGTTCTTGAGTTCAAATATGCTTTCTCAGGGCATAATGGCCTTAAAGGCCTGAAAGATGGCTTGTTATTTGCTAACTTAAATTACTTAAAGATAAGTGATATTAGGGAATATATTATAAAGAATAATATTGAACCATATGAAGTTATTTTGAACGTTAATAATGATAATACTTATACAGAAGAGATATCAGACTTAGAAAAGGAGTATAAAGTCTCAGTTGTTACTTACTATTAGTTTATTATATCCCAGTTATTCAAATAATAACTAGAATCATTACTTTTATTCCCTAGATATATTTTATCGTTCTGAACTAATACTTTTATTTCATCACGTAACTTTTTGAGATCTTCAAGGTCTAATGGTAATCCATTAAAGTCTCTAGATGTTAGGTAATGGTCTAAAACTTGTTTCAAATATACTTCTGCATTTTTATTCATAATACTCGGTTTTATAGAGATCAACTTTGGTTATTGTGTTTCCTGCTTCTTAAAAATAGGTTTTATTTTGTAGTGGTATAAGATGTATAGAAAAGGAGAAGAAAAAAATAATAAAGGTATTATATTTGAGTTATCACTTTTCTCACTCTTTTCTGATTTACCTGATACTGCTTTCTCTTGAGATGCAGTTGTGACAATGTCTCTTTTTGTAATTGCTGGTACACTGACTTCCTTCTTTACTACTTTTTTTCCTTGCTTGATATTAAAAGTGTATGTAATGGGAGTATCACTTTGCTTCAAAGTTACTTTACCGGTGTTTAAAGGTATGTTAATGACTTTGTCATTAGATACATAGTTGATTGATTCAGCGCATTTGGTTTGATAATTAAGAACCGTCTCGTTATTGTTTGAATTTAAAGTATAGCTAAAGTCTGGTAATTGCTCTTTTAACTCGACTTTGTAATGATATGTTTTACTTCCTCCGCAACTATTTACAGATTTAATATGCAAGTAATATTTTCCTGGAGTTAAGTTTTTAAAATTATAGCTTGTTTCTTCCGTATCAATGGAATCGCCAATACTTGTGTTTGAGCTTTTGTCTAATTTTAGGCTATAACCATCTTCTGACCAACCATAATCCCAACTTGCATTAAGATTATATTTTGTACAACTTGCATTTGATAATTTCTTTTCAAACGTCACACCTTCTTCAAAATCTGGTTTATCACAAGTGGGTTTAGGGGCAATGTAATTACAGCCACATGATGGACTGTAAGTACCATCATTACATACATATCTTCCTACTGAAGAATCACAATATCCAACACCACCATGCCAAGAACAGCATCCACTTGTCGCATAGGATTTAAGTTGAAAGACAAAAACAAAGAATAAAAAAAAGAGAGGCAGTGAAAAGATTCGAAGGTATTTCACATCGAAATTATATTCTTCCCCAATATACTTGGCAAGCTAGATATTTGGTTGATGAACAAAGTAATGTTTAAATTCACACCACCACTTACCCAAATTACTGATTTATTTTCTCTAGCTTAAAATCAATTTGATAACTATAAACTTCTGTACCAGGAATCATTTTCACAGCGTAATCAAGTCTTTTGTCAAAACCACCTGCGATAATAATGCCTTTTACATTGTTATCCCCTAGTTTTTCTTTAATCCATCCCATATATCTGGCTAATTGTCCTAATGTATCGTCACTTGTTTGATTCTTTTTAAGCTCAATTACTACATAGTTTTTACTAATTTTGTCTTTAGCTAAAATATCTATTGGACCAATATCTGTTCTATATTGCTGACTTTTAAGTTCTCCATCTTCAACAATCAAATCAAACCTTTTACCTAAATCTGTATGTTCCCAATTTTGAATTAAGAAATCTTCTAATTGCTTTTCCATGTAAAAGAGTCCAATCCCAACTTCTGAGGTTACTTGTTTCTGTTCTACAACATCAAAACATTGTTTGTAGCGGTCTAGAAGGTTCCTTAAATCGTTATTTAGTTCTTCAACCAATACTTCTACTCCTTGATCATTTATCAAAGTAACTGAATCACCATTATTTACAACTTTATATGCTTTGTATACGTATGAATCTCCGTACCGAGGTACTTTTTTATTAAAGTAGTCAGTAATTGTTTTCGAAGTTCCAATTACTTCATTTGGCCATGTAGTTGTAAATTCATTTGTTTCGCTAAGTCCATATGAAAGTATTAATGTCTGTTCTTCTTTGTAGTATAAGTAAACCGGATAAAACCCATTACTTACTTGCATATTTTCAGTAATAAATGCGATCCATGGAATTCTAGCTGGAGCTCCCATTCCAAAGGATATTCTTAGTTTTAGTTCTGCAAACTCTTTTGGATAGTTACTGAATTTAAGATTATCAGTTTGAGCTTGGTTTAGATATTCAAAAAGTGTTTTACTAAAGTCTTCCATATTGATTCATTTAAATTAAAAATACTTTCTCACATATTCTCTTAAATCCTTATCCACAATATAAACATAAGTACCATTTATTCCTCTGGTGAGTAATGTTTTATAGATATTTTTAATATATGCTTCTAATTCTGCTGGATCAGAGATTGCTCTCTTACCATTGAAATCTAAATACTTAGATTTATCTACTACGATCTTATTATTTTCTTTGTCGTATGATATTTCTGGACCAAGAATTACACCTGCATAGTTTAAGTCATATCCCTGTATTGTATGGATACACCCTACTTCGTTAACAGCATTTGGAGAATTGACCCAATCTTCTGTTGTACTGTTCCACTTGAGTTTTGTTCCTTCTATTTCAATATCAAAATCGATTATATTTTTACCCTTTGTTTTCCATTCCCATGCATATCCTGCAAGTACTCTGGATAATCCGGAATCGTTATCTTTTTGTTTTATAGCAGATATCATTTCTCCAATGTTATCGAAAAGTTTGAATTCGTAGTTGTAGAATTTGGTATTAGGTTGCTCAATACAATCAAGTATATTTCTCACATATTCAATGTATCCATCCCCGCCATTAACTCTCATTTGAGAAACTAATCGATGTTGAATAAAGGAGATATTATCAATTGCATTGTATTTTATATCTGCTGGTTTAATTGTTTGGAATTTATCATAGAAAAGGATTTGGTACTTTGAAGATCTAATTACCCAATCAAGTTGAGTAGCCGTTTCTTTTTGAAGTCCAAGTGAAGCTGATACCTTATCGAAATCTCTAAAATTTGTTAGGTTTACTCTTCTTTGTAATCTATGTGCTTCATCTACAATCAAAACATCGTAATTCTTTTTAACTACATCATTTGGTCCAATAACCATACCTGGGGTTAATCCTTTAACATTTTTAAATACTCTTCTTAGGGTTTTTCGAAGGGAAGTCATTGGAATGACTAATCCTATCTCTAAATGTTTTGACCATCTTTTTAATGTTAGTGCTTTTACCAGATATGTAGCAACTATTGTCTTCCCTGTTCCTGGTTCGCCTGCTACTAGGTGAGGTGTTTTTTCTCCTCTTCTAATACTCTTCATAATCACATCAACAACATCAAGCTGATCTTGAGTTAGAGCTTTGTATGGAGAGTATTTAAATAGATCGCTATTTTGAATTTGTATTAGATCGTTATTAACAATATTGAGTCTTTGAAGCTCTTTCCAAATGGTTTGGAATTTTGCTTGGTATCTTTCTCTGTCATAATAATCAGATTCTTGAATTCCAAAGTTGGCGTTCTGAATTAAATATTTGCCATCACCTGACATATACCTAATTAAGCTTGATTCGATATCTAATGTAGCAGATTTGTTATATTCATCATCGGCAATAACATACATTGATTTGAGTTTAGCTCTATCTGGTCTTTCAAAGTGTTGTGAAGCTCTTTTATATGCAGTGGTTGTTTCTCCGATGTATGCATCTTTTCCATCTTCAAGAATATATACAATTGGCCAATTTTCTCCGTATCTATATCCTCTTATTTTTCCAAATGTTTCCTTTTTATAATCAAATCTCTTGATTTCGTACATTTAGCTATTTCTTGAATTTAGTATATTTAGTTGCGTTTCCTTTTGCTTTTTCAACTGGATATTTCTTTTCACTAATTGCCAATTTATCAGAAGCAACTTTATCAAGATCTATATTTAATGAATGAGCGAAATATAGTAGATAGGTATAAACGTCAGCAACCTCGGATTTAACTTCTTCAATGTCGTATTTGTTTGACCATTGGAAACATTCTAATAGCTCTCCTGATTCAATAGATATAGATTTAGCTAGATTTTCAAGTGAATGAAATTGCTCCCAATCTCTTGCTTTTCTGAACTTTAATAATCTTTCTAGTAATTCTTTCATGTATCTAAGATGATAATTAATCGTTCATATTTTATCACTTATGTTCACTTACATATAGAATACGGTCATGGCCTTTGTATTACTTTCAAAGTGAAACTATTTCTACATGAATAAACAAGTTTTGAATCAAATATTAAAGATCCAAATTATACTTTTTCACAAATTCTTTTTTTAGCACTAATAATTCTTCTGCTTTTATATAAATTCCTAAATTAATAGGAATTCTAGTAACTGATTTTGAAATTTGTTGGGTTGGTATTTCTTCTACAATAATATCTCCTGCAATATTTTGGTAATAAGCTTCAACGAGTACTCCTAGTAGAATTCTTCTGCCCCCTATTCTTGTTTCTCCGATTTTATTTGTGTGAACACCCTCATTATAAATAAGAATTGGAGATCCCGAAGATCCCGCAATACATGACATATCTATTAATCCTCTGTTCTTTCCCAAGTAATCAGTTGCTGGGTGGCTTGCAGTTATTCCTTTTCTAATAACAGGGAAATTATTTTTCGTATCATATATGCCATTTGGATAACCTATCATTACGACATCCTCTATCGTATTAAGTTCTTTCAATTGTGTATCATTGTAAATTAAATCTTCATCAAGATTTCTAAAAAACATACTCTTTTGTAATTTCTTAGGTATCAAGTCAAATAGTGGTTGTAATGGTGTACACGCTAAATCTTCTGACGGATGGAAAACCCAATCTGAATTTAAACTAAGTTTTATACTTTCGTCTGTTACGGATTTTAAATCACTACTACCGATATGGATAAATGTTTCAATATTCGTTTGCTCCTTCTCAGATATAACGTGTTTATTTGTTATAAGTACTGGAAAGATTGTTGATTTGCTATTATTGGAAAAGTTGAAAATAAAACCAGTTCCCACTTTACCATTTGATATAATTCGTAATGTTGCAAAGAGTAATTTTTCAGAATCAGAAATTGGTTGAATCATTTTTATATTTCAAATCAATTATTGACAGTTAAGTGGTGCGCTATCACATGCGATTCCGTCTTTATCTGCATCTCTTTGTTTACATCCACAGGTATTTAGTTGATATTGAGCTTCTGCACAGCTCTTAATTACTGTACATGCCTTGCTACAATTACAAGAAAATGATGATGTAGGTTTAGGAGTTACAGGAGTCGATGTTGCGCATTTATTTGAACAAGATGAACTCGCTACTTTTTCAGAATAAGTAGAACAATCCCAGTTTGATTTCTTAACAGTTGCTTGGTTACATGCAGTACAACTTCTTGAAACTTCTTCGCCTTTTTCGCACTTACATGCAGCACCCCACAACCCTTCTTTAGCCTCCTGTGCTTCTTTCTGAGCATTCTTAAACTCAGTTTGGTATTTGTATGGTGTTGAGTATGTATATTCATGAGCAAAACCCTGTTCAATCATCTCTTTATTAAAGAACAATCCATCTTCCGTATATACATACGCTAACGTTCTCCCGTATTTATCTAATCTACCTTGAGTGCTATCAAACTCTAATCTAACTTTTTTCCCTGTTAAAAGTGATTTAGCTTTATTTGAAGCTTCTTTTCCAAAACATTGAACTGGTTTTCTTGGATCAACGGTTTCTGGAGTATCTATTCCGATTAATCTTAGTGTCCCTAGTTCTGAAACTTTAATTGTATCACCGTCTACAACTGAGATAACATCAAGTAGTTTGGTCAGAGTTTTTTCTTCGTTTGTATTACTATCTGTAACTTTCTGAGTTTCATTAATTAATTTGAGGTTTGCATCTTGTGCTCCTTTTACATCAGTAACAACGCTATCAACTTCTTTTGGATAATCTTTGTTTATAGATTTAGCCTCTGCAATTAACATCGCTAATGCTTCTTTTTCACTCTGCTCTTTTAAAGCGTTTTCTTTTGCTTCCTCTTCTCTTTTTTCAGCTTCTTTTTGGGCTAATTCAGCATTTAATCTCTTATTTGTTTCCTCTTCAAGCTTTTTATTTTGCTCTTGTGTTGCATTTAAATGTGCATATTGATTACTGTTTGTCCATGTATTCATTCCATACACTATTCCAGTCAAGAAGATTACAAAAGATGCTATGAGAGCGTATCTTAATCGAATTGGAAATTTCTTTGTATATGCTCTATGAACTGGGGGCATAATAATGAGAGCGGAAAGTATTACAAGAATTCCACCAAGAAAGTTAAGGATCATGAGTGGCTGTGCAATAAAGATACCTATGATTGATAAGCTCCAAAACAAAATTGAGACAATGCTAGAGGGTTTCACTTTTAATTTTCCCGCTTTAAGTAGCGATACTTTTTTATGCTTATATTGAAATTGACTATGGCATGAAGGACAGTTGTATACACCAGAATCTTTTACATTTAGACTCTCACTGCATTTTGGACACTTAATTATTGTCACTTTAGTTCATGAATAGTTTATATTTAATTTTATACCCTAAATATATTTCAGTCCAATTTACCTAAACCAATTTACCTAAAACAACGTGATTTTGTTCTCCATTGAGCAGCGTAAGGATTTTCTAAATCCAGACCACCACTTACCCCAAGTTTAAACGTATCTAACTATATATTATATTAGTATGAATATGGATTATTTGGAGTATCAATTAGTTTAATTGAATTAGGTTCAATAACTATTAGATTATTCTCTAGTACTAATTTACCTTCTAACTCGATCCATTTGTCGTTATTAATGTCATACTCATTTTTAAGAACTGGTAATCCTATTGGTCTTGCATCTACAGCACAACAACTAATTACAAATCTTGATATTAGGAATTGATTATCAGGTGTACTATCTACACTTGATACAAATCCTGTGAATTTAACCTCTTTCTCTACTAATGAGTTTAAGTCCTTGCTTGTGTTTATTAAAAATACCCAATCTAAAAGAGAATATTTAGAAGTATCTACTTCGCTCTCATACTTAATGGTTTTAGCCCTATTAGATACATTATTTAGATCCTTACTTCGTTGGTATACTGTATTTGAAGATAATGGTCTAATTGGGGCAAACAAAAGTATTGATAATCCAATTATACTTAGAATTAAAGGCATTGTTATTCTACTAAATATAGCATCTGATTTTCTGTTCTTAGTACCTTTGAAGAGTATAAAAGGGAGTATTAATATTGAGATTGGTATAAATAGAGGAAGAATACAAAAGATTGCGAGAATTAGTATCTCGCTATTCTCTTCTATAGTTGCAACTAACTCCTGATTATACTTATACAGGGATATTGTAACTCCAAGTAATATAAGGCAGATACTTGATATTAATGACAGTACCTCATACCTTGGATGAACGAAATAAAGGATTTTATCACTGAGATGTAAGTTGAACAGATACAGTCCTAATACAATTAGCAATATTGATTGTAATAACTCCTCTACTCTTCTCATAATTACATTAGGTAGTTAACTAAAGTGCCAATAATGAAACTCACGAGAAATACATAAACAGACATAAGTACAAGGAGTTTAGATGAAAAGGTACTTCTTAACATTGTTAATATCTTAATATCAATCATAGGACCAAAAACTAAGAAGGAAATGATTGAACCTTTACTGAAAACTCCTTCAAATGATAGAGCGAAGAATGCATCAACATTGGAACATATAGATATTGAAAATGCTAATAAAATCATCACTAAAACAGAGATTGTGCCGTGTGAACCTATTTGCGTAATTGCGTCTCTTGGAACAAATACTTGGAATATACTTGCAAGTAGTGCTCCCAATAACATCATTTTAGTAATTGACCAAAACTCCCTTAAAATTATGTTGAAGAACTCTTCTAATCTATTCTTGTTGTGTGAGTGATCATGATCGCATACTTCCTGATAGAATTTCTGCTCAAGTAGTTTATTCTGGTCTTTAAATAAGCTTATTAGCAAACCAAAAGTTATTGAAATAAATAGTGCAGAAACTAACCTAATTACAACATAGCTTCTATCAAAGTTAAATGCTTCAAATGTAGAAAAAAGTGTTATTGGGTTAATAATAGGTGCGGCAAGTAGGAATGTTACTACATGTGGAATTGACATCTTTTTCATCATTAAGCTTCTTGCAACAGGTATATTTCCACATTCACAAACTGGCATCAATATTCCAAGCATTGAGAGCAAAATATGACCTAAAAATTTGTTTTTAGGAATTAGACTTACTAACTTATCCGGAGTAATAAATACACCAAAGAGTGCTGATATGATTACACCTAATAGAATGAAAGGTAATGATTCAACAACAATACCACTATAGAAAGTAAAGAAATCTTGAATTCTTAAATAAAGAGATGAATTACTTGTAAAAAATGAATTAATTGAGTTTAAAAAGAATCCCTGACTAATCGATAATAGAAGTACTGCAAGTAGTATATATACTTTATTTATATTTTGTTTCATTCTAGTTATAGCAATTATTGAACGTGAGTATTTTGCAAAAGTGTAAAATCTCTTTAAGAGTATACAATAGTTACTTAACAAAATTCTTACAAAGCAACTATAGCTCTGCTACTATTGTTGAATTAACTATATCTCCGGTAGGGTGAAATGTCGAAACAATATTAAAACCGTAATCCGGAAGGTAGTCTACTTCAGGATACAGTATTTTCCTACTCCCACTTGCACTTCTAACAATCAGAGTACCTTTGGTCATTGTACTATGAAGATGATGTAATATTGAGGATTTCTCGTTTTTATTCAAACCTACAAGCGCTGCTAAATATACAATATCGTAGTTTGAATATTGCATGTATTCATCTGCCTGAGAGTTAATAAACTTAATGTTTTTAATGTCAATTTCTTCTACTACACCCCTTGCTAACTCTATTGCTTCCTTATCTGAATCAATTACAGTAATCTGAGCATTTTTGAATTTAGTTGCCCATACAATCGGTGTTAATGGTAGTGCTCCTCCCCCTATAAAGATAAGTTTAAAACCGGTTTTCTTAAATCTATTCTTTACCAACTTTATCTCTGTATCTACAAGTTTTTCGTAGTTGTTATAGTATGGAAAATCATAGACAGTCATAGGGTCTGCAATTATTTTCTTTGCCCAAAACTTCTCAAGCTTTGATTCTGCAATACTTACTATCTCTCTGATTAGATCAAGTTTATCTAGGCTGCTATTAATAATTACCTCTCCGTTAATTACTGAAGAGTATAATTTTGAAAATGTTCTATTTACTAGAGTACTTGGTTCTAGTTTTTTTAGCTTTGATATTGAATTATAGATGCTATCTGTATCCCACATGCTAGATTGCGTAGTCCTTCCATTTGCCTTCTGAATAGTACTCATGTTCTCTCCATGTATTTAGAGATCCCTCATCTACTCTGAACTGGTCTATAATATCAAGCAGATTTGTGTAATCTTCAAAACTTTTCTCATTCCATCTTTTAATTCTTTTAAGGAAATCAAATCTTTTCTTACAAATTCCATCTCTTCTTGTGTGATTGATTAGGTCACCCCAGGTATTTATACTTTCTGATACTTCACGTCTTCTTTTCTTTAGCTTAGAGTTAATTTCTAAATCTGGTTGATATGCTCTAACCTTATATTCTAACCATATTTCTGGAGTATCAAAAAGCATTTTATCCCCTAGCTCATCATTCTCATCTTGTAGTTGGCTGAATTCAACGGCAAGAGAATCATCATTCTCAATCATATATTTTTTTTGACGTTTTCTATTTTGATTAAGTTTTCTGCATACTTCTCATACATTTCTAACAGCTGATCTACTGTCAGAGGATTTGCTCTATTTACTTCGTGTTTCATTGTTTCTTAGCTTGATCTATAAACTTAATTATTTCATCTTCTTTAAGATTTAAACCTATCAATACAATCTTATTCTCAAATAGATCTATATAATCTTCCCTTATTTTGAAATCTTGTATATCTAGTCTAGTTCCTGCAAATGAGACAAACGCTCCTGAACCGTTACCCCAATTTACATATCCTTTTGCTCTGAAAACATTATCAGGCCACTGGTTAATTAGGCTAATAAATACATCTCTATCTAGTGCTTCTTTATTGGAATATACAATATTGTTAAATCCATATTCATCGGCTTCTGAACCCTTCTTCTCCCACTCTTGGTCCCATGCAGGAGCATTTAATCCATCTTCATATGAGAAGTTATTTGTATTTAGTAGTTCCTTACTATCTACTTCACCGTTTTTAGTAATAATGACTTTTGCCTTTGGGTTTAATTTCAGACAGAGGTTTTTAATCTTTTCTATCTCCTTTTCATCTACTAAATCCATCTTATTTAAAACAAGTAGGTTTGAAAACTCAACTTGATCAATTATTAATGAAGAAAAGTCAGGATTATTATAGTTTTTCCAGAATGTACTCACATCTACAACCGTGACTATATTGTCTAATGTAACAATATCCTTTAGGTTTCCCATATAAAATGTTTGAGCAATAGGTAGTGGTTCACCAATTCCAGTTGATTCAACAACAATGTAATCCACTTTACTCTCTCTTTCGGTAATTTTTGTTATTGCCTCAAGCAAATCACCCCTAAGAGTACAGCAAATACAACCATTTGATAGTTCAACAATGTCTTCCGTTGCTTTTAATAAAAGCCTTGAATCTATGTTAACTTTTGAAAAGTCATTAACAATACATGCTATCTTAACTCCTTTGGTATTTGATAATAGATTGTTTATTAATGTAGTTTTGCCAGAGCCTAAAAAGCCAACTAATACAAGTACTTTAGTTTTCATCGTTAAGAATATCGCAAAATTAATACGGCACTATAACGCAACACAGTTGCGTTGTCAAGCAGACAATGAATATAATTAGTGATAAAATATAGTATGAGAAAATCTAAATCAGCTGAAATGATAATAAGTCTCTTAGAGAATAAGGGAGCATTATCCGCAAAAGAAATATCTACACATCTAAATAGTTTTGATAGAGTTACTATATATAGATCTATAAATAAGCTTCTCTCTGAAGGTTTGATTAGAGAAGTAAATTTGGAAAAGAGTTTCCATTCATACGAACTTTCCTCACTACCCCATCTTCACACTAAATGTGTAAAATGTGGAAAGGTAGGCCATATTGATATGCCAAAGAAATTGATTGAAGAGATTGCAAAATATAGTAAAAATTTTAATATTCATGATATTGAAATTACTGTAAACGGAGAGTGTAAAGATTAAAATCTATTTATTAAATACTTTTTAACAATGAAATCAGCCGTAATGGTTTATGACAATAAAGGGAATCCTAAGTGGGATAAGATGTGGGATTCATATTGTGATCTAGCAGCTGAAGGAGGACCCTCGCATCGTGGAGAAAAACAAAAGTTAACATTTTCTTCTAACTTTACCTATAGCCAAGATGTAATAAACGAAATAACTAGAGGATTATTACTTCTAGGAGCGAAAGTTTCAAAACATAGTAATGGAAAAGTATATATAGATATGACATTTACAAATAAAGCAAAGTGGTTTTGTAAAATAATTAATATGGAAAACGTTGAAGCAATGCAAGAAGGTAAGTTTCTAATACTGCCTTGGTCAGGTGAATATGAATTAGAATCAGAGATTAAAAGTATAATGACTGTTTGGGGAAAAGCTCAACACTATTGGAAGAATCATAGACCATTCAAAGCAAAGCTATTAATATTATTATTTGGAATTGATCCTTACATTAGAGAATAGATATTATATATATTGATATTTTATATAAAAGAATGTAATACTGAGGAATTAAGTTGAAGTTATAATATAGTGAAATCATTATCATTTGAAAGAGCATTTTGGGCCATACTTTTAGTTATATTTGGAGGTGTCCTTTTATTACAAAATTTAAATATTTTTGATTTTAATATTTGGGGTTATGTATGGAAGTTTTGGCCATTAATGTTTATTATTCCTTGCCTTACATCATTATTTAAAACTTGGAATTTAACTTCCCTAGTTTTAGTTATTTTTGGTGTATTAATAATAGTTTCAAACTTCACTAACTTTAATGTTTGGTCAACTATTTGGCCAGTAATGATTATATTTTTTGGTATATCATTAATCTTTAAATTGGATAATGGTAAAGAGAAAAATAATGGAGAAGTAACAAGTGATGATAGGATAAATGAAACTGTTATTTTTGGTGGGGTTGAGAAAAAAATAAATACAAAGAACTTCTTAGGTGGAGATGTTGATCTTGTATTTGGAGGAGCAAAACTAGATTTAAGAGATATTGAAATTAAGGGGAAAATTGCAAAATTAGAAATTACATCTGTATTTGGAGGATGTGAAATACTTGTGAATACAAAGAAGTATAATGTAAGGGCTAATGGTGTTGGAGTATTTGGAGGTTGGGTTAATAGCTATGAATCAAGTACTAAAGAGACTCCAATATTAGAAATAACAGGATCTGCTGTGTTTGGAGGTGTTGAGATAAAGTAAGTTCTTTTAGAACTGGATATTTTATTTGTATAATTTCATAGTCTTCTTTTTACGCTACTATCACTACTATATTTTGTGACCCCATAGTATTTACTCCTACCCTTCTTTTTTATATAATAGATTTCTAAATTTCTATTAATAATTAATGCTATTCTTTAGGGCAAGTAATCAAACATCTGAAAACGAACTTCTTGAGGGTAAAAAGGGATTTGCTGAATTATGGGCATTCTGCAAACCAATAATTTCTAACGTTAGTACTCGACTATCTGATCCAAACAAATTACAAGCTCTCGCAAACTATTCTCATCTCAATGAAGAGTGTAATAAACACTTTAATATGGACTTAAGAACCTTAGTATATTACTTTCTCCAAATCTTAGAAAGAAAGTCCCATGAATTTGCTCCGGGATGTTTTGAAGTTATTGATGGTGATTGTAGAGTACTTGGAATAGAAAATAAAGTAGAGTTCTTTCCTGCTGAGAAGGAATTACAGTTGTCATTAATCTCGGCTGAAACAAAAGTCTCTCCAATAATGATTCAGCTTGTTCATGGCTCACCTATATTATCAATCTATTACTCTGAGAACGGTGTTGAACAAAGCATTGCTATAAGTGGGGCAAGTGTGTAAGCATTAATATATAAAACAATTTGTCTCCTATTATAACGTCACTATTATCCATATTAATGTTCAAATACTAGCTCCTACTCTTCTTTATGAAATATATTCCTGATGTAATGACACATGTTAGTAGGTAAACAAGCATAAAGTATTTACCATAGAAAGAGGCATTAGCCTGTATTCCTGAAACTCTTAATCCTATATAACCTATTAAGTATGAAATCGGAATTATAATAAGTACATATGGTGATAGATGTTTTGCCTTCATACTCACTAAAATATATATCAAACCAGTAAGAAAATTTGATATTCCAAAAGCTCCTAATAATGTTAATTGATCGTCCTTAACAAAGTTTAAATCTAATTTAGCAAATGTTTGAGATGCCCAATTTACTAAAAATGTATGTAAAAACCCTCTTACAATATCAATAATTCCTAATATTAGTAGTATTCTAGATGATAAATCAAATTCTTTTAATTCCTTCTTCAATTCTAAATATTTAAGATTTTAATTATAAATACTAGCACTTATTCTTAAATTTGTAATTGGCACTGCTTAAAGTTTCTAATGTCTATACGGTGACTTTTTATCGCCGCTCAGACT
>CAZIIC010000008.1:0-7239 GCA_964539195.1 uncultured Candidatus Saccharibacteria bacterium | reverse complement strand
CTTCCGCCTCTTCATTAAGAAAACGTGGCAGACTTATAGTATAATACCGTCTATGTTTAATCTGTTTTGGGAAAAGCCAACAATTGATTCAGAAGTTCTTCAAAAAGTTGAAGATGTTGTAAATGCTGAATTAAATGTATATCGAGAGAAAGGGTTAAGAGTTGATTACGAAGGAGCTACTAGCTCAGTTGAAAAAGTCTTAGAATGGATACAATCTATTAAATTAAGCGGTGTATTAGTAGAAGAATTAAACTGTAGATTCTCCTGTGCCCAAGAAACATTGTAAAAGGAGTATAAACTTGTTTCGGCAATATCTGTAAACCTACACCATAATCGAAAATATAGAAGTACTATGACTTTTGTTGTTTATGAGCTTGAAAGACTTAAGCAAGAAGAAAAGATTACAGATGCACTTTACCAACACTTCCCTGGTGTAAGAAAAACAATAGGATAGTATAGACAAAATGTCGTCTATATAGGATAATGCTCCCTTAATCTGAATCCCTCGCCAATTGGTGGTTAGTCCAGTAGATATCCAATCTAGCAAAAAGAGGTCAGGTTACATATTGTGTATAGAAGGGGTTAAAATACAATGTACGAAGAGAACGGTTTTACACCGTTCTTTTTGTTTAATTTTCATTGGTTAAAGTTCTACTCTTGAGTACTTTCAAATTGTACGAGATTCCCATCTAAATCTTCTAATGTCATTGCAAAGTAGTCATTAGTTGGAGATATTGAAGGCTTTCTAACAATCTCTACTCCTTTATCCTTTATTTTTCCGTATAACTCTGAAACACTATCTACATTAAAACAGATAAAAAATCGGTATCTATCTTTTGCCATTCCCTTAACTTCACTATGTTTTCCAATCCAAAAACTTGAACTATTTTCAAATTCAAATATTACTCCTGTATCATTTTCTAAATCTAATTCACTTGTTCTTTTAAAACCCAATATATCTTCATACCACTTTGCTAATCTCAGATAATCTTCTGACCAAAGAGTAATCCAACCAATGTTTTTTATCATATTTAAAGTACTTAATTAGTTATTTAATTATATATCTTATGTTTATATTTGAATATATATAAGTTGTTTGTTTTCTGTCTAAATATTGTTAATATTAAATATAATTTTAGACTCAAGATAATGATTAAGATAAACCCATGGATTAACTTTAATGGAAATGCTGAAGATGCTTTTGATTTCTATAAATCAGTATTTGGTGGTGAAGTTAAAAAAGTAACAGTTGATGGTGTATTTATGTTCATCAAATTACCAATTGGAGATCATAATATGCTAATTGCAAATAATGTACCTGAAGGTATGGGAGAAGTTAATGAGAACGAAAATAGAAGTAAGATTGCAGTAACAGTAGATAATAAGGAGGAAGCTGAAAGAATATTTAACGGACTTAGTGTTGGTGGAGGTGTTGAACTACCTATGAGTGAAGGAATGGGATCATATATGGGTATGCTCAGAGATAAGTATGGAATTGAGTGGATTATTGAGTATTCAGCAAACTAATTATTTTAATTAATTTTTTTAGTAATGAAACTTAAACCTATTTATATTATTAGTATAGTTGTTGTAATTATTGCTGTTGTTCTAGCAATTGTATTACTTAAACCTAAAGATGATAGATATCCAAGTCAAAGCTCAAAAGAAGATAATGCTCCTGTGTTATTTAATCTCGGTGGAATTGAGATTGAACCTTTTGATTCAAGTACCGGTCTTTCCGGTGATATTGTTTTTACAAAAGATACACTCCGTGAACAAGACGGTTTAAGTACACCAATTGTACTTTTTGGTCAAAAACTACCTAAATCTCCTGGTCAACCTCAAAGAATTAATCCTAATTTTGAGTTTAGAAGTTTGAACTCCCCTATTGATATCATTTCTGCAATCGATGGTGTTGTTGTATTTATTAAAGAACAACCTGAAGCCAATGATTATGAAGTATTTCTTTCTAAATTTGACGGAAGTAACTGGGTAATTGGATATGACCATGTAACCGACTTAAATGTTAAAAAAGGTGATAAAGTGAAAGTTGGACAGCAGTTAGGCAAAGCTGCTCTTGAAAGAGATAGATATTATAGATATGAATTACAGATTAATCACGAGCAACCAAACGACAATACAACAATGACCTGCCCTACTACTCTACTAGATGAATCAGTAAAGGATAAATACAGTAAACAATTTAAGCAATTAGAGATTGATTGGAAGAAATGGTACGGAAAAGATTCTTTTGTTCAAAATCAAGGAGGTTGTATAAAAGATTTACTTACTGTTAAAGAGTCTGAAGGAAGATAAATACTTCAATAATTAAACTTAGTCGTATAAGTTAATCGTAAAGTCTGAAGGTGGTTATTTCTTTAGATCGTGTTTACTAAAAAACTGTATTGCTGTAGATGTTTTTTCTTGTAATTTTATCCAAATCTAATATACTGAGATAGTAATATTAGAATGACTATAAATGAAAAAGAGACTCGTAATTGGTATTTCCCTACTCGCGGTAATTGGTATCTCATTAGCTGCTTACTATTTATATATCAATCCAAATTTTGGCTCAGAGAATTCTAGTGCTGCACTAACGACTTACTATGTTTCAGCAACTGGAAACGATTTAAATAATGGTACTTCCGCATCAACACCATTTAAAACACTCTCATATGCTGTAAGTAAACTTGGTGCAGGCTATCAATTAATAATTCTTGATGGAACGTATTCTGAGAAACTAAATATTACAAAAAGTGGTACTTTGTCTTCCCCAATTGTAATTACTGGTAATAGTAATAAAAATACCGTAATTGATGGAACTAATACCCAAATAAATGCAATTGAAATTTCTGGAAGTAATATTGTTCTTAAAAATCTTGGAGTAAAAAGGGGTAAAGACGCTTGCATTTTGGTTACAGGCACTAATGTTACTATTGACGCAATTAATGCATATGATTGTTATAACCAAGGGATATATGTTCGAGGTAAGACTGTCTTAGTTCAAAACTCTTCTGTTACAAACTCTGAGCTAAGTAATCAAGCAAGATCTGCAGGAGGAAGTTGGGGCTCTGCAATGAAAGTTGGAAAAGGTGTCGATGTTACTTTCAAAAATAACAAAGTATTTAAAAATTATGGGGAGGGATTTGGAATTACAATGGGAGATCAAATAAAAATGGTGAATAATTTAATATATGATAACTTCTCAGTTAATTTATATATTGATAACTCTTCTAATGTAATTGCAGATGGAAATATAATTGGCTGTAGTGAAGATAGAGGATATGATAGAGAGGGAAGACGTCCTCAAGGTATCTCATTGGGAATTGAAGATTACGCAAAATATGGTTGGGGTAATGAATACAACAATGTCATTATTAGAAATAATACTGTTTCCTATTGTAACACTGGCGTTTCATCTTATACTTCTGAAATTCCAAACAGTGCCGTAAAAAATACGTATATATATAATAATACATTTTGGGGAAGTATTAACTACGCGCTAAATTTAAATGGAAATGCTAATTCAACAGGGATTATAGTCGCAAACAATATTATTGCACAACCACAGAACAAGTTATCAAATGCAACAATTGCGACGGGATTGTCTTTTCAGAATAATTTTTGGGTTGGTGTTTCACCTACCTCAACAATAGTTAAAAGTGCTGGTGACTTATCTGGTAATCCTTTATTTGTAACTACTCCTGTTTACAACAGCAAAGAGAGTTTTAAAGTCCAATCTAGCTCTCCTGTAATAAATAAGGGGAAAAGTGGACTAGTAACAAATGATATCTTTGGTACTACTAGACCTCAAGGAGCAGGAATTGATATGGGTGCATATGAATTCATATCTCAGTCTTCAACTCCTACTCCAACCCCAACTCCTACACCAACTCCTACACCAACTCCTACACCTACTCCACCTGCAAGCTCAAATACTACGAAAGTAAACATATCTCCAATGCAAGATACATATGTTAGCTCTTTAAATTATAAAACAAATTATGTTACCAAGTCTTATCTTAAGCTCTTTTACAATCAGACTGTAATGACATACATGAAGTTTGATTTAAGAAATTACGCTGGTAAGGAAATTGTATCTGCAAATCTTAAGTTATATGCAACAGAAGGAGCCTCTTCAAATACTACCCAGAACTTATATCTGACAAAGTACACAAAATGGAACCCAGCAACTATTACATTTAATACAAGGCCAACTTTAGGAAGTCTTGTAACTACAAGTCAGGGTATTAATTCTAACTCATATAAAAGCTTTAATGTTAAGTCTCAAGTTGACCTAAAGAAGGGATCACTAATTGGATTTGCGCTTAATACTAAGTATTCAGATAATGTACTTTTTAATTCAAAGGAAGCGCCGACAAATAGACCAGTCCTTGTTGTAGAATATAAGTAGTTAAGGAGTAATATTGAATGAGTTTATGTAAAAATACAATTAACTTCTAGTGTTTTATTGTATAATCTCGGAATGAATATCCTTAACTACATAGGTAATCAAACTAATACTACAAAAATATATTTATTAAACAAGTTCTTATACGGACTTAGATTCTTTATACCTATTTGGTTACTTTACTACCTGAATTATATTTCAGTTTCTCAAGTTGGACTTATTGAGGCTTCTGGGTTTCTTGTTGGAATGATACTTGAAGTACCAACAGGTGCATTTGCTGATATTTTTGGAAGAAGAACATCACTTATTATTGGTAAGTTTGGTGTAGCTATTAGTATGATTATTGCTGTAGTTTTTAATGCCACTATCCCTTTCGTTATTGGTATTATGTTAAGTAATGTAATGTGGTCATTCATATCGGGTTCAGAGAGTTCACTGATTTATGATGAGTTAAAGGGAAACGGTAAGGAGAAAGAGTTTGCTAAAATTAGCAGTATTGGGAGTACAATATTTAGAATATCAATTATTGCTGCATCATTTGCTGGTGGATACCTATACAATATTTGGATAGGATTACCAATATTCCTGTATGCAGTTACTAATATTCTTGAAGGAATACTTTGGTTTCTTGCTAATGAGCCTAAAGTTGATTCAACAAAAGTTACATGGAGTGGCTTTATTCAAACAGTTAAGGATGGTTTTAATCAGGTAAAGGCAAATCCTAAGGTTATATATTTTACATTCATAACAACAATTCTCCTTTCATTCACAACCGTTACAAACGATTTCTTTAATTATAACTTAGCAATTGATTTAGGACTTGATGCAAATCAACAAAGCCTTTTGTTTGGTTTTACAGCAATTCTTAAAACATTAAGTGTTGTACTAATGGGAATTGTGCTAACAAAAAGAGATAGTAATTTAACAATTAATTGGTATTACTTTGCATATATATTGTTGCTTATCCCTATGCTCTTTACTAATAATCTAGTCGGTCTGATACTTTTAATACTAATTGATGCAATAACAGCTGCAAGTCCGGTACTTTTTGAAACTGTTTTGCATAATCAATTTAGCTCAAGTAGTAGGGCTACAGCAATATCTGTTGCAAATATGATTTCAACATTGCTTCTTGCAATTCTTCTCTATTCTGGAAGTTTAATTGTTGAGTCTTTTCAAAGCAGAATAGTATTTACAATATTAGGAATACTACTATTAATAGTATTTATATCTTTTAAGGTATATTACAAGAGAAAAGTAGTTATAGATAAATAATATATTCTACTTCTTATATACTGCTCTAACCCAAACTCTTTTATCCTCCCCTACTGTTTTATTTATAAATACAGTTTTAAATATTCCAAAGTATTTCTTAACATCTTCATAACTTAGCGCGAATGGTTCACATGCTGTTGGTTCATGATCTATTTCTATATTTAAGAATAGTTCTCCTCCCGGTTTAAGTACCCTCTTAATCTCATTTAGAGAGGCGCTAAGGTCTTCTACGTGATCTAAACAGTTTGAAGCAATAACTACATCTGCATAGTTACTAAAAATTGGCATATCCTCTGAACCTTGAGTTAGATAGATTACTGAATCATTATCTTCAAGAAGAAGATTATTATCCTTATACCTTTGAGCAATAGGTTCAATTCCAATCTTAATTCTAGCTTTTGATACTTCTAAACCACAACAACATCCTGGACCAATCTCTACAACCACTTTATTATCTAAATATCCTTCAGGTTTTTTAGCCATCCAAAGTATTCCGTCTAATTGCTTTTGGGCTACTTTAAGTCTTTCAAGGTTATATAGCTTTTTAAATTCTTTATCCTTTTCAGACTTTAGATTATTCTTTTTAATAACTCTATCTTTAATTTCTTTGTCCCATACATTAACCCAAAAATCTAATTCACTATCTTCTTTTAATTGAACATCTTGAGATACAGGTTCGATATATACTGGCTCTTCCTTTTTTATTAATTTCTTTAAGTTATCAAACATAATTATTGTAGTTACTTTAATATATTCATAATAGTATAAATGAAGGTTTAGTGATAGATATATATTGTGAATATATAAGCTTTGCTCATCCATATTAATCTAAGTGTTAAAATGGTAATCTATACGTATTAAGTTTGTAGATTGTAATAATGAGAGATTTTAATAGAAATAATAGAGGGGGAAGAGATAGAGGAAATAGAAATGGATTTTCAAATCGAGGAGGAGATAGAGAGATGTTTGATGCTGTTTGTGATAACTGTGGAAGAGATTGTAGAGTACCTTTTAGACCAACAAGTGGCAAACCAATATATTGCAGTGAATGTTTTGAAGATTTAGGAAATGGAAGAGAAGATAGAGGATTCATTGATAGTAGATCTCCAAGAAGAGAGAGAAATGATTACAATAGATCAGAATCAAGAGGTAGAGATGACCATAGATCAAGCTCAAATTCCGTATCAACTTCTCCTGACCTCTCACAGCTAAAGGAACAATTAAGTAGTATTAGTACAAAGCTAGATAAGCTAATTAGGATAATTACACCTTTAATACCTGTTGATACTGAAGTTCCAATGCTTGATGAAGTTAAAGAAAGAAAGATCAGAAGATCAATAAAGAAATCTGATGTGATTACTGAATAGTACCTTAGCTTAAAAACATTGAGATTGTGTATAAAGGGGAGCTTATACTCCCCTTTTATACTTAATGCATTGTTGGGTCAATCTATTTATTTATAACTTCTAGATAGGGTTTGTTTGTACTATTTTCAGAAGAAGCAAACCAAATTGCATCTGTATTAGGAGATTTAATAACTATTGTTACTACCT
>CAZIIC010000007.1:0-25080 GCA_964539195.1 uncultured Candidatus Saccharibacteria bacterium | reverse complement strand
CCGCAAGGTTTAGAGGGTAAAGATTTATCGCTTCAGGATAAGCCTACGTCCTATCAGCTAGTTGGTGAGGTAATAGCTCACCAAGGCTAAGACGGGTAGCTGGCGTGAGAGCGCGGACAGCCACAATGGAACTGAGACACGGTCCATACTCCTACGGGAGGCAGCAATTAGGAATCTTGCGCAATGGGGGCAACCCTGACGCAGCGACACCGCGTGGAGGACGAAGGTCTACGGATCGTAAACTCCTTTTGTATGGGAAGAATAAATGACGGTACCATACGAATAAGTGACTGCTAACTACGTGCCAGAAGCATCGGTGATGCGTAGGTCACGAACGTTATCCGGATTGATTGGGTGTATAGAGATGCGTAGGCGTCTAAGTAAGTCTTTTGTTAAAGACCCAGGCTCAACCTGGGAAAGGCATTGGAAACTACTTGGATTGAGATAGGGAGGGGTTAATGGAATTCTCGGTGGAGTGGTGAAATACGTTGATATCGAGAGGAACACCAGTGGCGAAGGCGACTGGCTGGCTATTATCTGACGCTGAGGCTCGAAAGCGTGGGGAGCAAAACGGATTAGATACCCGTGTAGTCCACGCTGTAAACTATGGATGCTAGGTGTTTGGCATGACTGTTTAAACCCTTCGGGGTATAGACAGAAGTGCTGAGTGCCGCAGCTAACGCGTTAAGCATCCCACCTGGGAACTACGGCCGCAAGGCTAAAACTCAAATGAATTGGCGGGGACCTGCACAAGCAGAGGAGCACGTGGTTTAATTCGATGGTAAACGAAGAACCTTACCAGGGTTTGACATATACCTGCAAGCCGCCGGAAACGGTGGCCGCCTTCGAGGGTGCTACACAGGTGCTGCATGGCTGTCGTCAGCTCGTGTCGTGAGATGTAGGGTTAAGTCCCGAAACGAGCGCAACCCCTATTCTATGTTACAAGTGTCTTAGAAAACTGCCTCGGTAAAACGGGGAGGAAGGTGGGGATGACGTCTGGTCCGCATGGCCCTTATGTCCTGGGCGACACACGCGCTACAATGGACGGTACAACGAGCAGCCAAGCCGCAAGGCGGAGCTAATCTTAAAAAACCGTTCTCAGTTCGGATTGAGGTCTGAAACTCGACCTCATGAAGTCGGATTTGCTAGTAATCGCACATCAGCCAAGGTGCGGTGAATACGTTCTCGGGTCTTGCACACACCGCCCGTCACGTCATGGGAGTAGGTGATACCCGAAGGTGTTCTGTCCGCAAGGATGGAATGACGAAGGTAACGCTTATGACTGGGATGAAGTCGTAACAAGGTAGCCGTAGGGGAATCTGCGGCTGAATTACCTCCTTTCTAAGGAGTACCCAAAAAGTACTTCCTACCACTATTTAGTTTTCAAAGTTAGATCTTTTGAAATATTTTTGTCCAATTTAGGTGAAAACCGATAATTGTCTTGGGCGTATAGCTCAGTCGGCTAGAGCGCAGTCCTGATAAGACTGAGGTCCCAAGTTCGATTCTTGGTACGCCCACCATTGGATAATATATAAGTATTGGGCCTATAGTTCATCTGGCTAGAACGCCTCATTTGCAATGAGGAGGTGAGAGGTTCGAGTCCTCTTAGGTCCATGGAATGTAATGCACATTGAAAACTGAATAGAAACTAACCATTTCAATAAAAGCGAAACTCAGGCGTATGGTGGATGCCTAGGCGTAGAATGCTGATGAAGGACGTGGTAGGCTGCGAAATGCTTCGGGGAGTTGTCAAACAAACGTTAGAACCCGGAGATGTCCGAATGGGGTAACCCGGCTGGAGTTAAGTCCAGTCATCCAACAATGAATTAATAGTTGTTGAGAAAGGCACCTGGCGAAGTGAAACCTCTCAGTAGCCAGAGGAAAAAAGATCAATAGATTATTCCCTTAGTAGTGGCGAGCGAAACGGGATGAGCCCAAATCGATGTCGTGTAAGGAGTATCTGACTTGTGATTCGCGTTGCGATGAGCGAGAAGGAGAATCCGTAAATTGCTGTTCGTGCGGCATTGAGGTTGCAGGGATTATGTGAAAACACAGCAAGGTTTTCGAGAAGTTACAAAATGTATGTATATCGGAATATATCTGGAAAGATAAACCAAAGAGCATGACAGTTGCGTACGTTAAATATATACATCTTCTTAATAATTTCCTAAGTACCACGGAATAAGTGAAACTCTGTGGGAATCTGCCAAGACCACTTGGCAAGGCTAAATACTTTCTACGACCAATAGTGAATATAGTACCGAGAGGGAACGGCGAAAAGAACCCCTGTTAGGGGAGTGAAATAGATACTGAAACCATATGCTTACAAACAGTCAGAGCGGGTATATCCCGTGATGGCGTGCCTATTGAAGAATGACCCTGCGAGTTAGTTGTGTACGGCAAGGTTAAACCGGAAACGGTGGAGCCGAAGCGAAAGCGAGTCTGAATAGGGCGATTTCAGTCGTATGCACTAGACCCGAATCCAAGTGATCTAACCTCGATCAGGTTGAAGTTCTGAGAAATCAGGATGGAGGACCGAACTCTTTAGACTTACGAATCTATGAGATGAATCGTGGTTAGCGGTAACATGCCAAACGAACTTGGTTATAGCTGGTTCTCCCCGAAATAGCTTTAGGGCTAGCGTTGTAATTTTAACACTGGGGGTAGAGCACTAATAAGATCGAAGGCGAGCAATCGTACTTTGTCTTGTTAAACTCCGAATACCGGTGTGTACATTACAGCAGTTAGAGCTAGGGAGCTAAGTTCCTATGCTCGAGAGGGAAACAGCCCAGATTGTCAGATAAGGACCCTAAATAATACCTGAGTGGTGAAGGCGGTGAAGCTTCTCAGACAGCTAGGAGGTTGGCTTAGAGGCAGCCACCCTTTAAAAAGTGCGTAAAAGCTTACTAGTCAAGAGACTTTGCACCTAAGATGTAACGGGGCTGAAGGTATTTTCCGAAGCTGCAAGTTTAGATATGATTTATCATATATGGGCGGTAGGGGAGCGTTCTATGCATGCTAACCTTAGCAGGTTAGACAACGCTGTGAAGGAAACACGTAAGTAGTTTCTGGAGCGCATAGAAGTGAGAATGTAGGGATGAGTAGCGCAAAGCAGATGAAAACTCTGCTCGCCGAATGTCTAAGGTTTCCAGGGCTATGTCAGTCATCCCTGGGTTAGTCGATCCTAAGCACAGGCCGAAAGGCGTATGCGACGGGCAACAGGTTAATATTCCTGTACTATTAATAATGCGATGGAGTGAAGTTGTTGAAGATGCAAGCCCCTTATGGATTGGGGTGCAAGCAATTAGATAGTTCTCCCAGGTAAATCCGGGAGGGCGTTTCTGCCTTCGGGTAGATAGATACGAGTTGCGATGCAAAGGTGATCGAAAGTGATCCGATTTGTTGTATTTAATGGCTCAGGAAAAGCTTCTAGCAGTTTTCCTTCGGGAAAACTAAAGTTATTGGTAATCGTACTGCAAACCGACACTGGTGGACTGGTGTGAATGCACCAAGGCGTACGGGTGATGCGTTGTTAAGGAACTCGGCAAATTTACTCCGTAAGTTCGCGAGAAGGAGGGCCATACAACATAAGATTTATCTAGTGTTGATTATGGCAGCATGAAATCGGAAGGAACGACTGGTTAACAAAACCACAGGCGCTTGCAAACTCGTAAGAGGATGTATAAGTGCTGACACCTGCCCAATGCCAGAAGGTTGAGGAAGCTTGTTAGCGACTCTTATTACACTTCGGTGTAATGATTGTTGCGAAGCTCGTAACTGAAGCCCTGGTCAATGGCGGCTGTAACTATAACGGTCCTAAGGTAGCGTAATACCTCGCCACTTAATTAGTGGCTTGCATGAAAGGTGTAACGATTCCTTCGCTGTCTCGACAACGTGCCCGGCGAAATTGAAATGGCTGTGAAGATGCGGCCTACCCACACAAGGACAAAAAGACCCCGTGGAGCTTTACTGCAACTTTGCATTGGGATAAAGCGTTTGATGTAGAGAATAGGTGGGAGCTTATGAAGCTGGATCGTCAGGTCTAGCGGAAGCACCAGTGTAATACCACCCTTTGAACGTTTTATTTCTTACCTGCGACTATTATCTAGTCGGGGAACAGTGCACGGTGGGCAGTTTGACTGGGGCGGTTTCTTGCGAAAGAGTATCGCAAGAGCACAAAGGTCTCCTCAATCCGGATGGAAATCGGATGAAGAGTGCATAGGCATAAGGAGGCTTTACTGTGAGAGAGACATCTCGAACAGTTGCGAAAGCAGGTCTAAGTGACCCTTTAGCAGAATGTGGAATCGCTATTGTTTAACGGAGATAAGCTACCCCGGGGATAACAGGCTGGTGGTGCCCGATAGTTCATATTGACGGCACCGTTCGGCACCTCGATGTCGGCTCGTCGCATCCTGGGTGTGGACAAGCACCCAAGGGTTGGACTGTTCGTCCATTAAAGCGGTACGTGAGCTGGGTTCAGACCGGCGTGAGCCAGGTCGGTCTCTATCCGGTGTGGGCGTTGTAAATTTGAGGGAGGTGGCCCCTAGTACGAGAGGATCGGGGCGAGGTTACCTCTAGTATACCAGCTGTTCTGCCAAGAGCATCGCTGGGTAGCTAAGTAGCTAAGTGATAAGCACTGAAAGCATATAAGTGCGAAGCACGTCCCAAGATTAAATTTACTTGTTGAGCTTGACTCAACTGAAGATCCGTGGAAGATGACCACGTTGATAGGCTTCTGGTGTAAGTACAGCAATGTATTCAGCCTAGAAGTACTAATCGATCAAATGCTTTTATGATTTGGTAAAATGTTTCTATTCAGTTTCGAGTGTGTAAATACACTCTATAGCTCTTTATGAATTTAAGTCCTGGAATCTTTCGTAAGAAAGAGGCCAGGCATATGTTCTTAAGGTTTTGAGAATTTATGCCTGGCGATTGTAGCGGAGTGGCACTACCTGATTCCATCCCGAACTCAGAAGTAAAACGCTCCAGCGCCTAAAATACTTAGTCTTTACAGATTTGGGAAAATAGGTCATCGCCGGGACTATCATTAAACCCTCCTTAAAGGAGGGTTTTTTGTTATTTAGAGAATAGCCGATTAAATGATAAAATAGGGTATGTCCATACACTTTGAAAAAGTTGCTTGCGATGATGGTCCAGATGGAGGAGGTAAACAATTTCTGCTTTATGAATCTACACTGGCATTATTGCTAGCCAATAGAATAGAAGTTGATGGTAAAGAATATAGCTCAGATGATGTTCAGTTATTTATTACAAGTTTTCCCTCTTACAATGTTTTCGGAAGTCTAATAAGGAGATCATTTTCAAGCGAAGGTTCAGCATTCTTTTATGGCGAAGGAATTGGGATGTATGAAGAATTAAGAATAAGAAAAGCTATGTTTGCCCTCGATAGATTATTAACCTTAATGGTATTAAACTCAATTGCAATTAAATCTCCTGAAAAGAAAAATATTTGGCTTTCAGATAGAATCGATATAGCGCAGGTAAATACTGTAGCGTATGTTTTAGATAAATATGGCAAGTCTTATGATTCTGGAGTTTTAAATGAGTGCCTTAATTCCCTTTTAGATGCGGATGTAGAATTACGCGAAATGATAAACCCAGTTTCTGGTATTGTCATTCCTAACTCCTCTCAAGATTTAGCTCAATTTTCAGGAGGAAGGAAGGAGGATAAAGATGATGGTTATGAATTAGAAGGACCTCAAAAAATAGCTATAAACGCATACAAATGGGCTATAAGTAATTTACCGAATACTTTTCAAATACAAACTAAAACATCAGATGGAAAATGGAAAGATAAAGATTTATTAGTGGAAGAATTTTTGCGAAAAATTGGACTAAAAGCAATAGGTAGAAGTCCAAATATGTTGTGGGAGATTTCTACCAGTGAAATGCTATTGGAAGCCTCAGGTAGAGGATATCTCAATGCCATAGGTGGATGGGAATTTATAAGCGAGATGTATCCATTTGCCGCTCATAGTCTAAAAAAGTACGAACATGATATACCTCTTTACAGGAACTCACTAGATTGGAGAGATGCAAATTTTTCACAAATCGAGCATACAAGGAGTCGTTTGTTTGATAGATTGCCTGGTGTTGAAAATATGGACAGAAAACAAGTTCTGAAATATTTTGAAAATGAATTTTCGGGACATCTTGGGGAATTGATGAAACAGTTTAGAGTATCTCCTGAGTTTATTAAGAGTATTGATCCTTATTTAGTATCTGTTGGAATGGCGAGGCTATTTGGTGAATACACAGATTATAAATTGTTTAAATATATAAAGTACTTAGCTTCAATTGATCGAAGATATGAAGGGTATGTTAGTATGTTAACGGATATAGCCCCTTGGTTAAAATAATATGAATAATTTCGACAAGCCGAAATTAATACTAAATAGAATGGAAGAATTGTTCCCTGATTTTGGTAGTGAACTATCTAATTGGGAAACACCTTTTCAATTTTTAATATGTATTATCCTTTCTGCTCAAACTACGGATAAAAAGGTAAATACGGTAACTGGAGAATTATTTTCTAAATATCCAACACCTTTAGAATTATCTAAAGCTAATATTTCTGATATTGAATCAATTATTGCTGGTATTAACTACTACAAAACTAAAGCTAAACATATTGTTGAAACATCGCAAATGATACTAGATGTTTTTAATGGAGAGATTCCAAATACTGTTAAAGAATTGATTAAGCTAAAAGGTGTAGGGGAGAAAACAGCTAATGTCTTTTTAAATGACTTATATAGGAGTAATGAGGGGATTGGAGCGGATACACATGTAATGAGAGTATCTCAAAGAATGGGTTTATCTAAAAACAAAGATCCTAAAAAAGTAGCTTTAGATTTACAAAAGATTTATCCTAAAAAAGATTGGTACAAAGTGAATAGTTTGTTTGTTTTATATGGTAGATATTATTGTAAAGCGAATATGAAAAAGAGTAATTGTGTGTTAAAAGAATATTGTAGCTATTGTAAGGATAAATAAATTAATTGATTGTTTTGTAATTAATATGAATGGCGATGAGTTTCTAGTTTGGTTTAATGGAAAAACCAAGCTTCAAAATCCTGAGGGTACAGAGTATTTACTAGTTGCTTTAGGTAATGATCTACTGATTATTTCTTGTATTGAACGGGATTTGTATTTCCTTGCCTCAAGGTTGGAAGAGTTTGATACTTATGTTTTCTCACTCAAGGATATTGGTAAAAATGGTAAAGATTTGGCAGACTTGGATAGAAAATTAAATCTGATTATGATAGGTGGAAGTGTCTTAGAGCAAGAACCAAATCAAGACTCTCTAAGGAAAGTTTAGATGAGTATTCTCGATATAATACCTAAAGAAATCCGATCGCCTTTTTCCTTATCCATTAACTCTCTCCCAATAGGTGACTTAATTGTAATCTTTCCATTCATAGGATCTGCTTCATAATCACCTACAAGTTGTAATACTTTTGTATTACCTTTTTCATCAATTAATGTAATTGTATGTCCAAGTTCTACATACTCATTTTGTTTAGGCTGGATGATTTGATGATATTTAATAATATCTTTTAAATCTATAATCCTTTGTTCATTGATTTTGAAATCTTCAAAAGCTAGACTAAATCCATCATTCTCTCTTTCATCTCCAGATTCTTTGGAAATAATTAATGTTTCAACGAGGTCTTTCTTTTTAATCTGTTCTCTTTGGTGAAGCTCTGCTTTTAATTTCTCAAGTCCTTCTCTGGTAATGAGTACCTTTTCTAATTGCATATTGGTATTAGAAATATTTAAAACAAAGAGTTGGATGATATTACTATTTAATATAATAGTCAAAGAAATATATTAAGATTGAGAATCTTAATATTCTAGCTAGAAGAATTGTTAGTATATATTTCTTAAAGGGGATGTTTAATCTCCCAGAAATAGTTCCAATCATATCAAAAGGGAAGGGGATTAAAGCAAGAAAGAATATTGCGTAGTATTGGTATTTAACAATTAAAACTTGTAGCTTCTTTTCTTTCTCGTTTTCTTTAATGAAATCATTTGATACATATCCCATGTACCAGTTAATACTTTCTCCAATGGTTAAACCAAGTGAAGAGAATATTACAAATAGAACGGGATTAACAAAATGTATTAGTTTAGGTATTAAAAGAATTCCTGAACTAAATATATTGAATATGAATATTCCTAAGTATCCCCAAGTATTAAATACTGATTCGTCTAGTTTAATAAAGAAAGTTGAGATGAAGAAAAGAATAGAGAAGGATAGGGTTACTATTTTAAATTGTTTGGATTGGAGAATTGAATGTAATTTGTTCATTAAGTGATTATACATTATCAATCTTAAGATTATTAATTACGAGTTATTCACTATTTGGGTCTAAAGTGTGATAGAATCGGATTATTTTGCAAAATCTATTATTATGAAAACATATATTCTTGTTTGGGAATTGATTGGATACACGGAGCAAAGAGAACAGAGATTGGCCGAGCTGCGATATATGTTTGAAGACGATCTAGGAAATGATGTAGTTATATCATATGGAGGTTTACCAAAGCTAGTTGATTGGGAAGAAAAAGAAGGTCTTGAAGCCGACTGGACAAAGAATCCGCCAAAAGAAGGTAAAGTAATAATAGTTCCTCCTGCTTTGGATATCGAAACTCGGGAATTGGTTCGTACTCATCTAGAAGTTCGAGGTATATTAGATGCTTATGGAGCTACTGTTTACGGATATCCAGTTCTTAATAAAGAAACACTCGTTCAGAGTAGCAATACAGGATTAAAAATGGTTTAAATCCTTTTGCCAATATGATATACTCCTGCCTGCAGGTAATTAATATTTTGAAAGTATATATCGCTATCTGATTGATCTGCCAATCGGGGCCATTTTTCATAATTATGGAAGACAAGAAATTATATTCAATCCTTCAAAACTATGTATCTGATGCTGCACACCAACCTAAAGTGTTGCATAAGGGAGACATTGTTGAAGGTACAATTGTAGATATCAGACAAGGAATAATCGTCGTTGACGTTGGATACAAGTCTGAAGGTATTGTTGCGGGTCGAGAACTAAAAGCTGATGGCTTTGATGTTCTAAATTATAAGGTTGGAGATAGTATTTTAGTATATGTTGTTAAACCTGAAGATGATCAGGGACAACTTGTTCTCTCTATTAGAAGAACACAACAAGCTGGTACATGGCTTAAACTTGAGGAAGCTCGAAAGAAGAACGATATGGTTGAAGCAATTGTTGTTGAAGCTAACAACGGTGGTTTAATCGTAGAATTAGGTAAAGATATTAGAGGTTTCATCCCAACATCACAATTAGATGCATCAAGAGTGTATGCTGATGGTGTTAGAAAAGTTGGAAAAGATATTAATGAAAAAGTACAGAAGAGACTTACAACATTAATTGGAAACAAGATTCAAACAAAGATTATTGAACTAGATAGGGAGAAGAACAGAATCATTCTTTCTGAGAAGATGGTAACTCAATCAAGAGATGTTGAGCAGAGAGAAGATACACTTAAGAGAGTTAAAGAAGGTGATTCACTTAAAGGTCATATCAGCGGAATTGCACCATTTGGTGTATTTGTTAATGCTGCTGGACTTGAAGGACTTGTTCACTTATCTGAACTTTCATGGGACAAGGTAGATGACATTGGAAATATTTACAAAGTTGGAGACCCTGTAAGCGTTATGGTTATTGGGGTATTTGATAGCGGAAAGAGAGTAGCATATAGTATTAAGAGACTCTTAAAAGATCCATGGTCTGAAGCTATTTCTAAATATAAGGTTGGTGATGTTGTTGACGGTAGTGTACAGAAAATTGTTCCTTATGGAGCATTCATTAGACTTGGTGAAGGTCTAAATGGTTTAGTACACATCTCAGAGATGTCAGACAAACTTGTAAAGAATCCTGAAGATATTGTTAAATTAGGACAAGATATTAAAGTTAAAATATTATCTATCAGCTCAACTGAGAGGCACTTAGGACTAAGTCTTAAAGCAGCCTATGAGACTGAGACTCCTAAGAAGAAGGTAAGCAAGAAAGAACTTGAGCAAGCAGTTGATCAAGCTCTAGAAGCTGAAATGCCTGCTGAATAGTTAGGGATTACAACGTCCTCCGTGGTTATACTGTGGTATAATCAGCGGAGGATGTTTGTTTTATTATGAAAAGAATTTCAATATTTTCAAAACTTAGCGATAACGCATTAAAGGCATTAAACTTTGCCTCCGTTATTAGCAACAAGCTTTCTTCTTCTGAAGTTACACTTTCCCACTTGTTTGTATCCCTTGTTTTACTTAAAGAAACTCTTGCTTCTAGAACTCTGTATACTATGGGGATTAATATCGATGATATTCTAAAGACTATAGTAAATGGTGGGGGATTTGAAGTTGGTGAAATGGATGTAAAGACCTTGGAAGAGCTTAAACTCAATGAATCAGTTAAGAAGGTAATTAGAAGTGCCTTCTTCATAGCAAGTAAATATTCACATGTATATGTTGGAACAGAGCATCTCATGGCCGCAATATTGAAGAGTGATGATGAACTCGTTGCCAAACTTAAAGAGTTTAAACTTGATTATAAGAGCTACGAACAAGCTCTAATTAACTATGCTACATATCCAATTGGAATACTTGCTAAACCAAATTCCCAACAAGAACAGAATAATGAACAATCAGCATTACTAATCTTTGGTAGAGATTTAGTTGCTGAAGCTGTTGCAGGTAAATTAGATCCTGTAATAGAGAAAAAGAAATTGAGAAGATCATTAATATCTTGAGTCGAAGGAAGAAGAATAATCCAATTATCGTTGGTGAATCTGGTGTTGGGAAAACCGCACTTGTTGAGGCTCTTGCTCAAAGAGTGGCTGATGGAAATGTACCTGTTATATTAAATGACACCCGCATTATTGCTCTTGATATAAACAGTATAATGGCAGGAAGTAAGATGAGGGGGGATGTTGAGGAGAAGATGATGGCAATTGTTAAGGAAGTCGAAACATCTCCTGATGTAATCTTGTTTATAGATGAAATACATACAATATTAAGTAGTGGAGTTCCTGGTGGACAGTCAGATATTGTTGCGGTACTTAAGCCGGCACTAACGAGAAATGAGTTTAGATGCATCGGTGCAACAACGAGTAATGAATATAGACAGTATTTTGAAGAAGATAATGCTTTAGTTAGAAGGTTTCAGCCAGTATATGTTCCAGAACCTTCAGTGCTTGATACTATCCAAATACTAAAGAAAATTAAGCCAGTTCTAGAATCACACCACGGTGTCCGAATTGGAAAGGATGCTATTGAGTCTGCTGTAAAACTATCTGATAGGTATGTAACAGAAAGATTTTTGCCGGACAAATCTATTGATCTTTTAGATGAGGCGGCGGCCACTATGAAGCTTGAAGCTGAATCTGACTATGGAAATATTTCCGAATTGTTAACTGAACTTAGAACTGTTCAAATTGAAAAAGAAAGTCATATTAAAAAAGATAATATGGATGAGGCAGAAAAGCTTAAAGAACGAGAAGAAGAGCTAAAAAAAGATATTGCTAAATGGGAAAAGAAGAAAAAAGCACTTGCTCGAAGCAAAGAGTATGAGGTAGATGTTGATACAATTAGAAAAGTTGTATCAAGATGGACAGGAATTCCTGTAACAACACTTGGACATGATGAGAAGTCTTCGTTGCGAAATATTGAGAAATCACTTTCCAAAACAGTTGTTGGGCAGGATGAAGCAATAAAATCTGTATCAGATGCTGTAAAGAGAGCTCGAACTGGAATATCAGATGAGAATAGGCCATGGGCTTCACTTCTTTTCTTAGGTCCAACTGGAGTTGGAAAGAGTGAACTTGCAAAATCACTAACAATTGAGCTATTTGGTGATGAGGATAGATTGATACAAATTGATATGAGTGAGCTTATGGAAATGCACAGTGTTTCTAAGCTAATTGGATCTCCTCCAGGATATATAGGATATAGAGAGGGTGGGCAGCTAACTGAAAAAATTAGACAAAATCCACATTCAGTAGTTCTTTTTGATGAGATTGAAAAAGCACATCCTGATGTATTAAATATCCTTCTTCAGATTTTAGAATATGGACACTTAACTGATGGTAAAGGAAGAAAGGTCGATTTCAAGAACACAGTTGTAATATTAACCTCAAACATTGGTGCTGATGAAATTAGGAAGGATAAGGTGTTAGGGTTTGTTGCAGACAGAAGTGAAACTGTAAGAAGTGATCAACAGATTGATAAAGCATACGACAGTATGAAAGATTCACTAATTAGTACGTTAAGAGATACACTAAGACCTGAGTTGATAAATAGGTTAGACGATATTGTCATTTTTAGGTCATTAAATAGAGAAGACGCTAAAAAGATTGTAAGTATATTAGTAACACACTTAAATAAGAGGCTTAAGGATATTGGTATTAAAGTTAACGTAAACGACAGAATAATAGAGTATATTGTTAAGGAAGGATTTAGTGATGAGTATGGAGCTAGACCACTTAGAAGAATGTTGCAAGATAATATAGAGAATGTGCTTGCCAACTATATCTTAGAAAATGGTGACGGAGAAGGAGAAAAGAAAATTGTTGAAGTTAATCTTGATATTGTAAATAACAAAATAAAAATCATTAAATGAAATATTTTTGTACAAACTGTAGCGCTGAATTCCTAAGATGGTCAGGTAAATGTTCTTCATGTGCTCAGTGGGATAGTTTAGTTGAGATTGAAGATGAAAAAGAGAGTGGAAGTAGCAATGGGAAATCTTCAACTGCTGTATCAAGAAAAATAACTGAGTATGCTGCAGTAAAGAGTTCTGAATCGCAAAGAATTTCCTCAGGTTTTGATGAATTTGATAGGGTTCTAGGTGGAGGAATTGTAAAAGGAAGTGTCTCGTTGATAGCTGGTGAACCTGGTGTTGGTAAATCAACCTTGCTCTCACAAATCGCTATTAACATGTCTTCAAATTTAAGAGTCTTGTATATTTCAGGTGAGGAATCAGGAACTCAAATATACTCTAGGATAAAGCGTCTTGCTAATAATAAAGACTATAGTAATTTAGAGGTATGTGAGGATACAAATTTAGAGAGAATCGAAGAATTAGTATCAAGTGAAAAGCCAGATTTTGTAATAGTAGATTCAATTCAATCATTATCCTCTGATACAGTTAGAAGTTTTTCTGGTAGTGTTGGTCAGGTTAGAGTATGTGGAGTTAAGCTAACAAGACTGGCTAAATCTCTAAATATTCCGTTTGTAATAATTGGCCAAATAACAAAAGAAGGAAATGTTGCTGGACCAAAAGTGCTAGAACATATCGTGGATACTGTATTACAGGTTGAAGGTGGTGAATATTCTCAGTTTAGAATTGTTAGGGCTGTAAAAAATAGATTCGGAGCAACAGACGAGATTGGAGTTTTTGAGATGGGTATTGATGGATTAACGGGTATCGATAATCCTTCTCAAGCATTTCTCGAGAAAGAAGATTGGGGACCAGGAAGCGCATTAGGCGTTGTACTAAGAGGCTCTCGAGTTGTTTTTGTTGAAGTACAAGCGCTTGTAGTTGAAAGAAATAGTGAGGTTGGGCCATTAAGAAGGGTGGCTAATGGAATTAAAAAACCAAGACTAGATATGATTTGTGCGGTTGTTTCAAGACGAGGAGGTGTGTATTTAGGAGATAAGGATGTTTTTGTAAATGTGGTTGGTGGAGTTGATATTGATGATCCTTCACTTGATTTGGCTATATGTGTCGCGATTAAAGCCGCTAGCTCTGATAAAACAGTCGATAATAATTATGTTTATTACGGTGAAGTTAGTTTAAATGGAGGTATTAGAAAAGGTTTCTCATTTAAGAGTGTTGAAAAGGAATCAAAGAGATTGGGGTATAAACTAGTCACAAAGAGTGACAAATTTCAAAATATAAAATCTCTTTAATATATTTTTTTTGATTACACATATCCACTGAATACGTAACAGTAGCGTGATTAGGTTTCTTACGTAACAACGTGGGTGGAGGCAAAGAAACAAAGTGCTCTAATAAGCAATATTTAGACTGGACTGGTTATGTGGATAGTTCTTATGGGTTGACATTATATATTAAAGTGGATATACTTATTGATGTACTTTGAAAGAGTGTAGATATCTTGTGGATTTCTCCCTTTGTCTGGGATGCCAAACATTGCTGGGCAAACGGAAAAATTCATAAAGATTATGTCCCTTTCTCCCAGGGTTTGGTTTGGAGAACCCATTTACTGGGCCCTTGGAAAAGGGGATAGGATGCAATTTTATTGCACTTCGATCTTTTTATACAATTAAAGGTGTATTAAAAAATCGGGGTCGGTCGGGGCAGTACCGATCCCACCCTTTAAAAATTGTTTGACATTACTCTCATTGTTTTTTATACTTTCTGAGTAATAACTATTTTCAGTATTATCATTAAATTTCCCCAAATATTATGAACGTATCAATAAAAGATTTAGAGCAGCAAACACTTGCACAGCTTCGAGCCCAAGCCAAAGAATTTGGCATGGTTGATTTTATGGAACTTCCAAAAAGAGATCTCATGATTGAAATCTTGAAAAGACAAACCGAAAAAGAAGGCTTTATTTTTGTTGAAGGTTTACTTGAGGTTATGAATGATAATACTCACGGAGTATTAAGAACAGACGGTCCATTAGCAGGTGAAAATGATGTGTATGTTTCAGGATCACAAATAAAGAAGTTTAGTTTAAGACCTGGTGACTTAGTTGCTGGACCTGCAAGACTCCCAAAGGATAAAGAGAAGTACTTGAGTTTACTCCGAGTTGATACAGTATATGGAAAACCAGCTGCTGAGGCTGCTGCTAGACCTTTCTTTCACAAATTAACACCTATTTTCCCAAATAAGCAGATTAAACTAGAAACAAAACCAGAAAATGTTTCTACAAGAATTATTGACCTACTAAGTCCTATTGGATTTGGTCAAAGATCAATGATTGTTGCACCTCCTAAATCAGGAAAAACTTGGCTAATTAAAGATATTGCTCAGGGTATTACTGAAAATCACCCAGAAGCAAAACTAATCGTTGTACTTGTTGGCGAAAGACCAGAAGAAGTAACTGATATGCAAAGAAGCGTTAAAGGTGAAATCTTTGCTTCAAACTTTGATGAAATGGCAGAGAACAACTGTAAAGTTGCTGAAATGGCTCTTGAGAAAGCTAAAAGAATGGTAGAGTGGGGTGAGAATGTAGTTATCCTTATGGATAGTATTACAAGACTTGCTCGAGCATATAACATTACACTTCCAACTTCAGGTAAAACATTGTCAGGTGGATTTGATCCAGTTGCTTTGTATCCTCCAAAGAGATTCTTTGGTGCTGCTAGAAATTTTGAAGGTGGTGGCAGTTTAACTATTATTGCTACAGCTCTTGTTGATACCGGATCTAGAATGGATGACTTAGTATATGAGGAATTCAAAGGTACTGGTAACATGGAACTTCACTTAGATAGAACATTGGCATATAGAAGAATTTATCCTTCAATTGATGTTGTAAGTTCAGGAACTAGAAACGAAGAGTTACTACTTGGAAAAGAAGTTCTTAACCAATCATGGAGAATTAGAAGAATGTTAGAGCTACTTGATAGTAATGAAAGTCCTACAGAAGTATTGATTTCAAGGATGAGAAAAACAAAAGATAATTCAGAATTCCTAGCCAAACTTCACGAGGCTTAATTTCTGGTATAATCTCCAATATGAAGGAAGAACCTTCGATTCAAAATTTAGCAAAACTTAGTATTCGTCGACTTATTGATTCCATTGAAGATGGTGATTTAGCAAAAGACGAATCTTTACCACTTGATTATGATACTTCAACAATCTTTGGAAAGCTTAGGTTGAAAATAAATACGTATATTACAAAGTATAAAAGAAATTCCAGAAAGAAAGACACCTTCTTTCTGTTTTTAGTCTCATTGTTTTCATATATTGCAATGAGGGTTAGGGTTGTATTTGTACTTCTAGGTGTCATTTCCGAAGTTTTGAGTCAAAATACTGATGGTATTAGGAAAGTATTTGTTAAAAATCTATTCTGGGGTAGAGGTGGAATATTTAAATTCGCACTTCAATTCCTAACACTTGTTGTTACCGTACTATTTCTTGTCGGATATTTGTATAGAAGTTCTTCACCAGTTTCTGGTGTTAGATTTAATGCCACAGTTGCTCAAGAGTATGGAGTTGAACAGACTACAGGTACTGACTTATTAGTACAAAGGAGTTCTTCTGTTACTCTCTCTCCTAAAGATAGATCAAGAACAGGGTTCATTCGATATACCGTTAAATCGGGCGATACATTATCTAGAATTGCAAAAGAAACAGATGTCTCAATGGACACTATTGTTTGGGCAAATCCATTTCTAGAGGGTAGTGTTCTAAGGCCAGGAGATGTACTTAGTATTCCTCCATATGATGGTGTAGTAGCTAAAGCTAAAAAGGGTGACACTGTTTATACTCTTGCAAAGAAGTATAAGATTAACCCACAGTTAATTGCTGATAAGAACTATTTAGAATATCCATATGAAATTAGGGTAGGTGATCAAATCATATTGCCAGGAGCTTCTCCTCTTGTTGCTCCAAAGCCAACATCAACACCTTCAAAAGTTGTGTATTCAGGTGTGTTTAAGCCAAGAGTTACATATACATCAGGAGCTTCAAGTGTAAGTAATGCAAGTAAATTCCTTTCTTGGCCTATTTCAGGTGGGCAAGGAAATATCAGTCAATGTTATAGAGGTATATACCATAATGGATTTGATATCTATGATGCAGATTTCCCAAAGCTTGTTGCTGCAGCTCCAGGTAAGGTTGTATTTGCTGGTTGTCAGTCTGGTTCATGTCCTCAAAGAGGTGTTGGAGCTTGGGGTGGAATTGGTCTTGCATGGACAGTTGCTATTGATCACGGTAATGGGTACTCAACAATCTATGGACACTTAGACGATATATATGTAGGAAGTGGTTCTACTGTTTCTGCAGGTCAGGTTATTGGTAGAATGGGTAGAACCGGTTATGCTACAGGTACACACTTACACATGATGTTGGTTAAGGGTAGCTGGGACTCTTGGAATGATACTAATCCAGTTCCGTATTTCAAATCATCTACATATTCCTCACATATTGCTGGTGCTTGTTATTAAGGCTTTTGTAATATTAGTCTTATAGTTTTCAATTTGCAAATTGTTTAAATTCTTGTGTTGATGATATATAATACCCCTCAATACACGGGCTTATAGTTCAGTTGGTAGAACGTCGCATTCGCATTGCGAAGATCGCCGGTCCAATTCCGGCTGAGTCCATGAGCCCAATACGATTGGGCCTGTAGCTCAATTGGCTAGAGCGCTTCTATGGCATAGAAGAGGTAGTGGGTTCAAATCCCACCAGGTCCAAAAACATACAAATTATGATTAACAAAATATATACAAAAGTTAGTTCGCTTCTCCTCCTCCCTTAGGGGATTACTTTTGATATTTTCCAATTTAGTATTATTATTAAATATTAGTTTAATTTTGAAATTTGATATATGAGCAAAAATTACGATTTTAACGCAATTGAGAAGAAGTGGAGAGATAGATGGCATGATGATGGAATTTTTCAAGCAATTGATGATTCTCCTAAGCCTAAAAAGTATGTTTTAGTTGAGTTTCCATATCCAAGTGGAAGTGGATTGCATGTAGGTCATGCGTTTTCCTTTGTGGGAGGCGATGTTTACGCTAGGTATTTTAGGCATAAGGGGAACAACGTGCTATTTCCAATGGGTTGGGATGCATTTGGACTACCTGCTGAGAATTACGCACTTAAAATGAAGAAGATGCCACAGGTAACAACAAAGGAAAATAGTGAAAGCTTTAAAAAAGAAATGATGGACTTAGGTTTGTCATTTGATTGGACAAGAGAAGTAAATACAACTGATCCAGCTTACTATAAATGGACACAGTGGATATTTAAGAAAATGTTTGAGAGGGGATTGGCATATAAAGAGGAAAGATCAATAAATTGGTGTCCATCATGTAAGATTGGTCTTGCAGATGAAGAGGTTGTTAATGGAAACTGTGAAAGATGTGGATCTGAAACTAGTAAAAGAAGTATGAATCAGTGGCTATTCAAGATTACAGATTACGCAGATAGGTTGATTGATGGGCTTAAAGATACCGATTTTATAGACAAGGTAAAAGCAGCTCAGATTAACTGGATAGATAAAAAAGAGTGGATCGATATCACGTATCAGATTGATGGAACTGACGAAACTGTAACTGTAGCTACAACAAGGCCTGATACTAACTTTGGCGCAACCTTTATAGTCCTTGCTCCAGAACATCCGTTAGTAGGAAAGATAATTTCAAAGAAAGTAGCAACTACTGAGGATACTGCTAAAATATCCGAATATGTTAAGTCTGCATTGAATAAATCAGAACTTGATAGGCAAAAGGAAGTAATGGGAAGAGATAAAACAGGTGTCTTTACAGGGTTATATGCAATCAATCAGTTAACTTCTAGAAAAATGCCAATCTGGATAACTGACTTTGTATTAGGAACTGTTGGAACTGGTGCTGTTGTTGGAGTTCCTGGGCATGATGTGAGAGATTTTGAGTTTGCTCAACAGTTTGCTATTCAAGTAATTAGAGTTGTCGAAGGAAAAGGTGGAGATAGATCAGATATTGCTGAGGCATCACAAGTACAAGAGGATGAAGGAGTTATGATGAATTCAGGTTTCCTTGATGGAATGGATATAATGGAAGCTAAGAAGAAGATTATGGATTACCTTGAAGTGAAAGGTTGGGGAAAGAAAACTGTAAGGTATCACTTAAGAGATTGGATATTTAGTAGGCAACATTACTGGGGTGAGCCAATTCCAATGGTTAATTGCCAAAAGTGTGGCTGGGTACCTGTAAAAGATGAGGATTTGCCTATTGTACTACCTGAAGTTGAGCACTATCAACCTACTGAAACAGGCGAGAGTCCTTTGGCAAATATTAATGAATGGGTGAATACTATATGCCCTAACTGTGAAGGCCCTGCAAAAAGAGAAACGGATACAATGCCTAACTGGGCTGGTAGCGACTGGTATTTCTTAAGATATTTAGATGTTGATAACACAGAAGAATTAGCCTCAATTAGCAAGCAGGAGATCTGGATGCCAGTCGATACCTATATAGGTGGAGACGAGCATAGCACTTTGCACTTGCTATACTCTAGGTTTATTCATCAGGTGTTGTTTGATGAAGGTGTGGTAACTACTCCTGAGCCATACTTTCAAAGAGTGTCGCATGGTGTTGTACTTGGGCCAGATAATAAGAGGATGAGTAAATCTAAAGGAAATGTTATTGTGCCTAGTGATGTTAGATCTAAAGTAGGTGCTGATGCAACTCGAACTTATCTAATGTTTATGGGAGCCTTCGATGATACTATGGCTTGGAATGATAACGCATTAAATGGCGTTAAAAGGTTCTTAAATAGAGTTTATTCATTTGTTATTGAGAATAAGGATAGTTTTGCGTTAGAAAGTAGCAATGAGATTTCGACAAAGATGAACTCATTGATTGAGTATTCAGAAAAAGCTATTCCAAACTTCCAATACAACACAACTGTCGCTAAGTTAATGGAGACACTAAATCTGTTTGAACAGAAAGGTGCCCAAGAAGTTTCAATTGCGGATATAAAAAGCTTCTTAATTATACTAGCACCATTTGCGCCATTCTTAACTGAGGACCTTTGGGAGCTAATCGGACAAAAATATACAATTCATAACCAACCTTGGCCAAAAATTAGAGAAGGGGTGATACTATCGGATGAAATTGAGATACCTGTTCAGATAAATGGAAAGGTTAGGGGCAGAGTAAGGGTGAACAAAAATATTACTGAATCTGAGCTTAGGTCTCATGTTGAGCAAGAATCAAGTATCAGTAAGTATTTTGAAGGGAAAACGATCAAAAAGTTTGTCTATATTTCTGGTCGAATTCTTAACATCGTTGTATAGCTTTGGCTTATAGGGAGGAAAACACCTAAAATTTTTGACTGTTAAAGACTTTTTCTTTAATATGAAATTGAGAAAGGTGTATTCCTTCCTCTATAAGTTAGGGTGGAGATCTTGTACTGTCCCAAATGTCGCCAAAAAGCCTATTAAAAAACGGTTTCTATCTTGTAACGACTCTGATTCTGTCCTTGCTTTTTGTTAACTATGCCTCAAATTTCGCTTACGCTACTTCCGAAACCATTAATTTCCAAGGAAAGATTGTCAGAAATGATACTGGAAATGAAGGTTTAAACGTTGTTGCAGGCTCTCCTTCTTGTGTTGTTGCAGGAAATTCAAACGATACCTGTGATTTTAGGGTTAAATTCTACAACGCAAATAGCGCTGGTACACTGCTTGGTACTGAAGTTTTCAGTAATATTGAGATTGGATACTATGATGGAGTATTTAACCTAGTTTTAGGCTCTGGATCATACTCCGCAGGCAGTGAAACTTCGTTTAGAAACATATTCCTAAATAACAGTCAGGTGTTCATAGAAGTTGATTTCGCGCCTGATGGATCTACATATACCGAGACTTTTTTGGATGCCGGTGGTTTAAGGATGGGTGTAAGGGCAGCTGCTTATGCTATTTCGTCATCTGGAGCTAATAAACAATTTCAATTTGATACCGCAAATAATGAATCCGGTTATTCAGGAGTTGCTGAAGGTCAGGTCTTTTTTGACGGAGATGATAATGTTCTTAGAGTGTATGATGGCTCAAATTGGCTTGCTGTACAAGCCTATCTTGGTAATTACTCTTCACTTTGGAATGTTAATGAGACTCCAACGCCCGATGTTATTTCAAGTTACACAGGTCTTGATGTGGCTTTTGGAGGCGACACTTCTACTGCGCCATTCTTTTATGATGTAAGTGCTGAATTATTAACTTTGACTAATTCAACTGGAGGTGTGAGTTTTAGAGTTAATGACGCAAATTCAGATACTTCTCCATTTGTAATAGATACTGCTGGAAATGTGGGTATTGGAACAGCAACTCCTGGAAATAAACTAGAAGTAGTTGGTGGTAGAACAGTACTTAAAGCAAATAGTGAGGAATATACATTAGGAATTAGTAGGACAGATGGTTCTGCAGGTAGTTACTGGTTAGGAGTTGATAGTACTGCGACTCCTTCTTTGTATTTTAAAAATAATACAGGTGATAATAGATTGATAGTTGCTGATAGCGGGCAACTCACTCAGATTTCAACAAATGGTAGTGAGAACGGAATAGTATTAAAACGTCCAACAACTGATGCTACACATGTTCAATGGCAATTATTCGGACAGACAAATAATAAGGACTTTTGGATAACTGCGTTTGATGGCTCAAGCACAAAGAATTTTGCTAAATTCTATTGGGACACATCCGTTACAAACTTTGATGCGGGAAATGTTGGGATTGGTGTTGTAAGTCCAAATGCCTTCTTTGACATAAAGGCTGCTACGACAAGTTCTGCGCAAATTAACCTTACTTCTTCAGCTGGTGTTAATCCTTCAGCACCTGTAAGTGGAGATTTATGGTGGAATGGTACCAATCTATACTTTTATGATGGTTCAACTAACGTTGATATTTTGGTCGGAACAGGTGGGCCTGGAGCTGATTTATTCACAGATGGCGGAGCTGTTACATATCTAACTTCGACTACAGATGATTTTGCATTAGGTGGAACGGATAGTACAGCGCCATTCTTTTATGATGAAGGTGCTGAACTGTTAACTCTGACAAACACTACATCAGGACTTAGTTTTAGAGTTAATGATGAGGCTTCTGATACAACGCCATTTGTAATTGATGCTTCAGGTAATGTAGGAATAGGAACTTCAACTCCAGGAGCAAAGCTAGATATTGCGGGTGCTTCTTCAACAATATCAAATACGGCCGGAGATATAACTATTGATGCATTTTCTGGGAATATCTCTTTTGCAGGGGATAGTATGACAAATGTATTGAATGCAACCTTCTCTGGTGATGTTAACATTAATGGAGGACAGATCAGATTAGGTAATCATGCCACTAACCCTACAAGTATTGGTGAAGGAGCTATGGTGTATAACAGTACGGATAAGAAACTTTACTATTATAAAGATACAGGATGGTCTGAAGTTGGGAAAGTATATACAGGAACTACAAACCAAACTTTAAGACATAATGGTACTGATTGGACGTCAAGTAGTGCATTCCAAAATGATGGTACTAACGTTACAGCAACTGGTCAGGTTCGAGTTGGTAATTATGGGACTAAGCCTGCAGGAATAGGCGCGGGAGCGTTGGTGTATGATACCACTTTAGGTTCATTGTTTGTTTATGATGGCGCTGATTGGAAAGCTATTTCTACAAGCCAAATGTTATCAACAAACGGTTCAGTTTCAGATGGGAGCTACCTTCAATTAACACATAACCTTAATACATTTGATTTGATTTCATCTGCTTGGGTAAAAGTGGGGACTCAATGGAAACAGGCATTAGATGCTTCAAACTCAGTTATACATGACTTTGATAATGAACTTAATGCGGTATTTAATGCTAGAAGGAAAGTGTCTTCTGCAAGTCTTAATTTCAATACGGATAATCTTGGAACAGGTGGGGATGGTGCGGTTACTATTTCTTCCAGTGTGAGTATAAATACTACAAATAATATTGTTGGTAGATCATGTGCTGATGGAGGAGATGCCGTTAACTATTCTGTAACAGCCTTAACTTCTAATACAGCCACACTCGAGAGTGCACCGTCAGCAGGGTGTTTGGTGGCAGGAGATGAAGTATTGTTGATAAACCTAAGAGGTACAACAACAGCAATGGGTAATGTAGGTAACTACGAGACATTACGAGTGCAGAGCATTGCAAGTCAGACAGTGACATTTACATCCTCTAAAACTAAGTACTATGGAGATGGGGGAAGTGATGATACAAATATTGGTTTAGGCTCTGGAAACCAAGCAGTAATGTTACAAAGAGTACCAAACTATACAACATTAACTGTAAATGCTAGTGTGAACTTTTATCCAAGCGATTGGGTTCAGCCAACAGGTGCAGTAAATAACGGCGCTGGAGAAGGTGGAGTAATGTTCTTTAGAGCAACAGGTGCAGTTTCAATCAATGGAACAATTCATGCAAATGCTAAAGGATACATCGGAGGAACAAGTAATACTGGAGGTAATAACTATAATGCTGGTGGCCAAGGAGGAGAGGCATTTTGTGGATCGGGAGGAGCTGGAACAACCTCATCAGGTGGAACAGGTGGAAGTGGCGCCAGTGGTGGTGGTGGTGGTACAGCTGGTGGTGCAGGATTTTGTGGTGGTGGTGGTGGTGGTACGACCGGAGGAGCTGGATCAGTAAGTCAAGGTGGTGCTGGTGGTGGTGGAAAAGGACACGCAGGTGGTGGTGGTGGAGGATATGGTACTCTCGGAGCTGGAGGTTTAGGGTCAAGTGGATCTGGTGCTAATGGAGGAACTAATACTTCTGGTAATGGTCAAAGTACCGGATCGGCCGGAGGAGGAGGTGGTGGTGGTACATATGGTGTAACTGATTTATCTAAAATATATTTCGGTTCTGCTGGTGCAGGTGGTGGTTCATATACTACAGCTGTGTCAGGTGGAACTGGTGGTGATGGTGGTGGAATTGTATATATTGCGGGTAGTTCTGTTACAGTTTCTGGACTACTAACTAGTGGAGGTGGTAGTGGTACTGCAGGAGCATGTGGTGGAACTAACTTCACAGGAGGTGGTGGTGCGGGTGCCGGAGGAAGTATAAAAGTGGTTGGTAATAGTGTTGATTTAGGAACATCAAAAACTAGTGCTACTGCTGGTAACGCAGGAAACGGATGTGGTAACGGTACAGCAGGATCATATAACGGAGGAGCAGGTGGTTCAGGGAGAATAGCTGTTCAGTATGCCTCTTCAAACTCAGGAACATCGACTCCAGCAGCTGTATCCTCTTCTCTTTCGTATAATACTTATGCTGTTTTTGTTAGTGAAGAGGTACATACACCATCCGCTACTTCCTATGGAAATATTTCATGGACTGAGAACTTAAATACTCATGGAGAAGTACAGGTTCAAACAAGATCAGGATCTACTTCTGAATCAACTGACGGAACTTGGGAATCCTGGAAACCTATTACGTCATCAACTACATTACAGGATGCTAATACTCATACATCCTGGACGGGTACAAATGCAACAGTTGTGGATGGTGATGTTACGAGAAACGTTGACTATTTCGAAGACGAGAGTGAGTTTACCGTAGGTAATACAACAAAATTCACGACAACTGCTTCAAACGGATATGTAGAGGCCACAATTTCTTCCACTGATATATCAAGTAGAGATTATATTACTTTCTGGGTTAGATCATCACTTGGTAGTAACGCTTTGAAGATTGGATTTGGAGAAACTGTTGCTACAGAACAGGAAGAAACAGTAACAATTGATTCCATAAACCAATGGCAGAAAGTGTATTGGGATATTAGCGATATTACAGGAACTGCTAGAAACGCAGTTACAAAGCTTCGTATTACTGGATTTACCTCTGGTGTTGTTATTAATTTCGATAATATAATGAGTGATACTTACTTAACGACTGAATCTGGTTCTGCAATTACTTCTACTGCAAATGAATACTTACAGTACCGAGTAATATTAACTACAACCAACACCCTGTATGCTCCAACCATATCAAACTTAGGTGTTGGGTATACTAATCCAGATGGAACCTACGCAATTGATGGTAATAGTATCCGAATTATAAATAGTAACGATTATTTTTCTTCTTCTAGATTATCATTAGTTGAAAGAGATTTAAGAGATGTTCAAGAGACAAGTATTATTAAAACACTTAATAGCCTCTCATCTTCAGGTGAGAATGTTTTAGGTAATGGGGCCGATGGTGATGTAACGATATCTTCTAATACTAGTATTAATGTAACAAATAATATTGTTGGTAGATCCTGTGTAGACGGAGGAGATGCCGTTAACTATTCTGTAACAGCCTTAACTTCTAATACAGCCACAC